>JACQCN010000100.1 GCA_016201575.1 Candidatus Rokuibacteriota bacterium
TCGAGGACGAAGACGGTCAGGCGCAGGGCCGCATACGCCCGCGCGACCGGGAGGACGATCGCGGCGAGGGCGGCGAGGCCGGTGGCGAGCAGGCCGGGGCCCAGGCCGCCGTGCCAGGCGGAGACGATGACGGGCGCGAGCAGGATGACGAACGGCGTCGCGGTGCCGATCACCGGGTCCAGCGCGATCTTCGCGCCCACCGCGAGCCCGGTCGCCAGGATGGCGACGGCGTAACGCCACAAGGGGTCGGCTGCCTTCACGGCGCTCTGCTTCCTCCCCGGTCTATCCAACCGTTTTCGGTCCCGGTCTGGGCCCGAACGATTTATCTTACGCAAAAGTGGTCAGAATTACAGAGCGGAACGGACACGGGGCATGAGCGCGCCGGGGCGGGCCCGGGTGGCGATGATCACGGGAGCGGGCCGGGGGATCGGCCGGGCCACCGCTGCCGCGTTCGCCGCCGAGGGGTATGCCGTCGTGATCGCCGAGGTCCGGCCCGGTCTGGGCCGGCGGGCGGAGCGGGCGCTCCGGAAGGGCGGCGCCGTCGCGCGGTTCATCCCGACCGACGTCGCCCGCCCCGCCTCGGTGGCGCGCGCCGTGCGGGCGACGCTCCGGCGGTTCGGCCGCCTCGACTGCCTCGTCAACAACGCCGGAGTGATCGAGGTCGGGCCCCTGGCGAAGTGCCCGGTCGCCCGGCTCGACCGTCTGGTCGCCGTGAACCTGCGCGGTCCGCTGCTAGCGGCGCGCGCGGCGCTGCCGGCGATGCTGGCGGAGGGGACGGGGGCGATCGTCAACGTGGCGTCCCAGCTCGGGAAGCGGGGCGCCGGGGGCTACGTCATCTACTGCGCGACGAAGTTCGGCGTGGTGGGGCTGACCGAGGCGCTCGCCGACGAGCTGGCGGGCACGGGCGTGCGGGTGTGGGCGGTCTGCCCGGGACTGGTGGACACGCAGATGGCGACCCATGTCGTGGGCCGGAGCGCCCGCGCGCGGGCGGGGCTGGTCCGTCCCGAGTCCGTGGCCCGGGTGATCGTGGAGCTGGCGACGGGGCGGCGAAAGGCTGCGAGCGGAGCGGCCGTAGACGTGGTTCACTAGGAGCGAACCCTGTTCGAGCGCCGGCTCCGCCGGCGCAATCCGGGGGGGAGGTTCGGAAGGGGGCGAAGCCCCCCCTCCGAGAGGATGACGGTGAGACCGGGCGAGAACTTCTTCAACCTGTACAACCACGACTTCGCGCGCGTGGCCGTGGCCACCGCCGGCGTCCAGGTCGCCGACCCCGCCTTCAACGCCGGGCAGACGATCGCGCTGATGCGGGAGGCCGCGGCCCGCCGCGCGGTCCTCGTCCTCTTCCCGGAGCTGGGCCTCTCCGCGTACTCGTGCGAGGACCTCTTCCAGCAGCGCGCCCTGCTCGACGCCTGCCTGGATGCGCTCGGCTCCGTGCTGGAGGCGTCCCGGTCGCTTCCGCTCATCGCCGTCGTGGGGATGCCGCTCCAGGTCGGCCATCTCCTCTACAACTGCGCCGTCGTCCTCTCCCGCGGCCGGATCCTCGGGGTGGTCCCCAAGACCTACCTGCCCAACTACCGCGAGTTCTACGAGATGCGGCAGTTCAGCCCGGCCGACACCGCCACCCGCGAGGCGATCGACCTCGCCGGCCAGCGCGACGTCCCGTTCGGCAACCGGCTACTCTTCCAGGTCGAGGAGCAGCCGCTGCTGACCTTCCACGTGGAGGTGTGCGAGGACCTCTGGGTGCCGGTCCCGCCGTCGTCCTACGCGGCTCTGGCCGGCGCCACCGTGCTCCTGAATCTCTCGGCCTCCAACATCACCGTGGCCAAGGCCGACTACCGCCACCAGCTCGTGGCCAGCCAGTCGGCCCGGTGCCTGGCCGCCTACCTCTACTCCGCGGCCGGCCCCGGGGAGTCGACCACGGACCTCGCCTGGGACGGCCACGCGCTGATCTACGAGGACGGCACGCTCGTGGCCGAGTCGAAGCGCTTCAGCTACGAGCCCCAGCTGATCTGCTCGGAGATCGACCTCGAGCGGCTCTCCCAGGAGCGGATGCGCCAGACGAGCTTCGCGCAGTCGGCGCTGCGCGAGCAGGCGCAGGTGCGCGGCTTCCGCGCGATCCGCGTCTCCGCCGAGCTGCCGCGCCGGGAGCGCCTGCTGCCCGAGCGGCGCTGGGAGCGCTTCCCCTACGTGCCGTCCGATCCGACGAAGCGCGACCAGCGCTGCGCCGAGGTCTACCAGATCCAGGTGCAGGGGCTGGTCAAGCGCCTGCAGGCGACGGGGATCCAGCGCGTGGTCATCGGCGTCTCGGGCGGGCTCGACTCGACCCACGCCCTCCTCGTGTGCGCGCAGGCGATGGACCTCCTCGGCTACCCGCGGAGCCACGTCCTCGGCTACACGATGCCGGGCTTCGCCACCAGCGCCCGCACCCTGGACCAGGCGCGGCGGCTCATGCAGGCCATCAAGTGCGAGGCCCGGGAACTCGACATCCGCGCGAGCGCCACCCAGATGCTGCGCGACATCGGTCACCCGTACGCCGAGGGGAAGCCGGTCTACGACGTCACGTTCGAGAACGTGCAGGCGGGAGAGCGCACGAGCCACCTGTTCCGCCTCGCCAACCTCCACGACGCGCTCGTGGTGGGCACGGGCGACCTCAGCGAGCTGGCCCTCGGCTGGTGCACGTACGGCGTCGGCGACCACATGTCCCACTACGCCGTCAACGCCAGCGTCCCGAAGACGCTGATCCAGCACGTGGTGCGCTGGGTGGCGCAGACCGGCCAGCTCGGCGCCGAGGCGAGCGAGACGCTGCTGCAGATCCTGGAGACGGGCATCAGCCCGGAGCTGGTGCCGGGCGACGGCGACGAGCCCGGTCAGGACACCGAGGCCGTCATCGGGCCCTACGAGCTGCAGGACTTCAACCTCTACTACACGCTCCGCTTCGGCTTCCCGCCGACCCGGGTCGCGTTCCTCGCGTACTGTGCCTGGCACGACCGGGAGCGCGGCACCTGGCCCGACATCCCGCCCGACCGGCGGTACCAGTACGACGTCGGCCAGATCAAGGCGCACCTGCACACGTTCCTCCACCGGTTCTTCAAGCTGAGCCAGTTCAAGCGGAGCTGCATCCCCAACGCCCCCAAGGTGGGCTCTGGCGGCTCGCTCTCGCCGCGCGGCGACTACCGGGCGCCGAGCGACAGCGAGGCCACGGCCTGGCTCGCCCAGCTCGAGCGCGTTCCCGACCGCGAGTAGCAGCGCCGTCGCGGCTGCTATGTGGCGGGCCGAGTGGGGGAGCGAATCCCGCCGGGTAACCGGCGGACGGTGGCCGGCCCCGTGGTAAACTGCCCGCCCACATGCAGCGCTCCTCGATCAGAGTGCTCGTCGTCGACGACTCGGCGGTCGTCCGGGTCGGGATGAAGGCGATGCTGAGGGCTCCGGGCATCCGCGTGATCGGCGAGGCGACGACCACCCAAGGCGCGTCGCGGCTCCTGGAGGCCCGCCGTCCCGATGTGGTTCTGGTGGACGCGGCGCTCGGGGAGGCCGATGGCCTTGCCTTTCTCCGCGGGGTGAAGGAGCGGTGGCCGACGACCTCAGTCATCATGCTGGCGAAGACCGGGGGCTCGCCCCACGTATCGCGCGCGATCGCCCTCGGCTGCTCCGGCTACCTCGATCTGACGATGGAACGCCAGGATATTCTCCGCGCCGTTCGCGCCGTCGCGCGCGGGGAATGCACCGTGGCTCCCAAGCTGCTGCGGCAAGCTCTGAAGGGGCTCGGCCGCGAGCCCGCCGAGCGCGCGCAGGAGCCCCCTCGGCCTCTGAGCGCGATCGAGCGTGAGGTGCTCGGGCTGATCGCCGAGGGCCTGACCAATCGCCAGATCGCCGAGCGCCTGGGCTACCGGATCGGGACGGTCAAGGACTACGTGCAGCGGGTGATCCAGAAGCTGGAGGTCTCGGACCGGACGCAGGCGGCGGTGAAGGCGATGCGCCTCGGCCTCGTCGATTGAGACCGGCGTCCGGGCGGCGGCGCCGGATGGCGATGAATTTTCCCGCCTGATGGGGGTTGACCGGCAGCGGCCCTGAGGGCTAGCAACAAACCACCTCGAATGCGTGTTGCGATCGGTCGTGATGTCTCACCGCGGGGCGCAGGGATCCGGCCTCGGAGCCCGGGACCGTGAGATCGGGCCGCCCGAGCCGCGGCGGCATCCCTCAGGTGCTGGGCCGGGTCGGCCGGCTCCTCGCATCCTCGACAGATCCGGTGGCGGTCGGGCGGGAGGTTGCGCAGGGCCTTTGCGCCCTCCTTCGCGCCCACCACGTCGCCGTCTTCCGGCTCGACCGCGAGTCGGGCGATCTGGCGCTGGCGGCGGTCTCCGGAGAGGCCGCGGCGGTTCATCCCCCCGGCCAGATATTCCCCAAAGGCACGACCCTGGCTGCGGTCGCCGTGCGCGAGGGTCGCGCCGTCGTCAGCTCCGATGTCCTGACCGATCCTCGGGTCGTCTGGCCTCCGGATCTGCGGGCGAGGGTCGAGGCGGCGCCGTTCCGCGCGCTGCTGGCCGTGCCGATACTCGTCGGAGACGACCCCGTTGGAGCCGTCGGCGTCGCCGACCGCGCGGGCCGCGTCTTCGGCGAGCAGGACGTCCACATCGTCCAGGCGTTCGCCGATCTCGCCGCGGTGGCGCTGGAGCGGAAGCGTATCGAGAACGACCTCCGGAGAACCACCTCGCGGCTGGCGGGCATCCTCAAGATGGCCCCCGACGCGATCATCGCCGTGGACGAGGACCAGCGCATCGTCGTGTTCAGCGAGGGGGCCGAGCTGGTCTTCGGTTACGCGGCCGCCGAGGTGGTGGGGCAGCCCGTCGACATCCTGCTCCCGTCGCGCTTTGTCGAGGCGCATCGCGGGCACATCCGGGGCTTCGCGGCGGAGTCCCAGGCGTCGCGGAGAATGAACGAGCGGGCCGAGATCGTCGGCCGGCGGCGGGACGGCACCGAGTTCCCGGCCGAGGCCTCGATCTCGAAGTCGACCCAGGATGGCGCCACCATCTTCAGCGTCGTCCTCCGGGACATCAGCGAGCGGAAGCGGGCGGAGCAGTCCCTCCGCGACAGCGAAGCCCGGTACCGCAGCCTCGTCGAGGGCACGATCCAGGGCGTTTGGATTCACAGGGACTTCGTCATCCAGTTCGCGAACAGGGCGGCGGCGCACCTCTTCGGCTACGGGGACCCGGCGGCCGTGGTCGGCACGGACCTGATGGGCTTCGTCGCCCCACATGAGCGCTCCCGGCTGGAGGGTTACAAGCGGGCGCGTGAGCGCGGTGAGCCCGCTCCGGCCCGCTACGAGTTCGAGGCGATACGCGCGGACGGCGAGCCCATCTGGATCGAGAACGTCGCGACGGCGGTGACCTGGGAGGGCGCGCCCGCGATCCTGGCGACGCTGCTCGACGTGACCGAGGTCAAGCGCCTCGAGGACCAGCTGCGGCAGGCCCAGAAGATGGAGGCGGTCGGCCGCCTGGCGGGCGGGGTTGCCCACGACTTCAACAACTTGCTCATGGTCATCAATGGCCGGGGCCGGATGCTGGTCGACCACCTCGGCCCTGCTGGCTCCTGATCGAGACCCGGAACGCCGAGCTGGACGAGGCGTACGCTGCCGGCCACGCCGGCGTTCAGCCCGGCCCCTACGTGACGCTCGCCGTGACTGACACCGGCCAGGGCATGGACGCTCGGACTCGGTCCCGAATCTTCGAGCCGTTCTTCACTACCAAGGAGCGCGGTACGGGCACGGGGCTCGGGCTCGCCACGGTCTACGGCATCATCCAGCAAAGCGGCGGCACCATCGGCGTCTACAGCGAGCCCGGACACGGCTCTACGTTCAAGATCTTCCTTCCCCGGGTGGCCGAGGCTGCGAAGAGCATTGCGCCCCGGGTGGCGACCGCGCTCCCGCAGGGCTCGGAGACCGTCCTCCTCGTGGAGGACGACGAAGAGGTGCGCGACCTTGTCCGGGAGATGCTCGTGGCGCTCGGCTACTCGGTGCTGGAGGCCGCTCGCCCGGTCGAGGCGATGCGGCTGGCCGAGGAGCATCCTGGGCCCATCCACGTCATGATCACCGACGTCGTGATGCCGCAGATGAGTGGCCGCCGGCTCGCCGAGCATCTGGCGCCGCGCCGCCCCGAGATGAAGGCGCTCTACATGTCGGGCTACACCGAGAACGCCATCGCCCGTCACGACGTCCTCGAGCCGGGGACGGTCCTGCTGGAGAAGCCCTTCGCGCCCGAGGACCTTGCCCGGAAGATGCGCGAGGTCATCGGGTAGCCCCTTCCGTCGCGGATTTTCTCTGGTATACTGAGTCGTGTCCGCTGGTAGTGGCGCCGTCGTGGCGCGTGAATCCGGCCTCGCCTCCGTAGGGTTCTTCCGCAGCTCTCGGGCGTGAATCGTAGTGCGGAAGACTGATACACCTCGCATCGCGAGGTGAAGGAGGCGCCCATGGCGTCCAAGCTGTACGTTGGTGGTCTCTCTTATTCCACAACCTCCGAGAGCCTTCGGAGCCACTTTGCCCAGTGCGGCACGGTGGAGTCCGCGCAGGTGGTGACCGACCGGGTGACCAGTCAGTCCCGCGGCTTCGGGTTCGTCGAGATGGCGACCGAGGCTGACGCGAAGGCGGCGATCGGCAAGCTCGACGGCCAGCCGTTCGAGGGTCGCCGGCTCAAGGTGGACATCGCAACCTCGCAGGGCGCGAAGTCCGGCGGGGCGGGTGGCGGGGGCGGCTCCCGGCACGGGGGCGGCTTCGGCTCGAGGGTCCGCACGGCTCGCTGGTAAGCGGCGAGCCGGGTCGGCAGGAGCGGCGCCGGGGGCAACCCCGGCGCCGTTCTGTTTCACGGCCCTGCGCTCACGGCACCGAGGGCGCGCGGCCCACGACCAGCACCTTCGGCCCCTGACCGAGGGCGACGACCCGGTCGTCGTCGAGCATGCCGCCGAGGACCCACTCGTAGAGCACGCGCGCGTCCTCGAGCACGGGGCGCAGGGGCTCCCCGAAGTACTCCTGCTGCATCGGCTCGTCGTAGAGCCCGATGCAGCCGTGGGAGGCCGGGTACCCCGGCAGGTCACGGCCGTGCATCCAGTAGGCGACGCCGGTCGCGCTCACGTGGAACCGGCGGGCCCAGCGCAATCCGGTTGAACCGCGCGACGTCGATCCACCGCTCGCCGAACAGGCGCTCGAGCGTCTCGCCGCTCCGCAGCCGACGGCATTCCCAGGCGATGCCGGCGTCGCTCGGATAGCGGATCGCGCAGAGGGACGGCGCGGCGGCCAGCGCCGTGAGCGACGCGCCGAGGTCCGAGACCAGGACGAGGCCGGCGAGGAGGAGCCGGCGGCACCGCGGGCTCACCAGGCTCTGATCCGGCCCCAGTCGAGGTGCCTTAGCGCGCATCATTCACGAACGTCGACGCCTAG
>JACQCN010000101.1 GCA_016201575.1 Candidatus Rokuibacteriota bacterium
TCGTCGAAGAAGATGATGACGGGCACGTCCTCCGCCGCCTTCTCCTTCGCCTTGACGAAGATCTCGCGGATCTTCCGCTCGGTCTCGCCCACGTACTTGTTGAGGAGCTCGGGGCCCTTGATGTTGAGGAAGAAGCCCTTGATCTTCTCCCCGCGCTTCTCGGAGATCTTGCGGGCCAGGTTGTTGGCCACGGCCTTGGCGATCATGGTCTTGCCGCAGCCGGGAGGCCCGTAGAGCAGCACGCCCTTCGGCGCGGAGAGCTTGTGTTCCTTGTAGTAGTCGGCGTAGAGGTAGGGGAGCTCGACCGCGTCCTTGATCGCCTCGATCTGGGTGGTGAGCCCGCCGATGTCCTCGTACCCGATGTCGGGCACTTCCTCCAGCGTGAGGTCCTCGACCTCGCTCTTCGGGAGCCTCTCCAGCAGGTAGCCCGACTTGGCGTCCATGAGGATGTGGTCGCCGACCTTGAGCCGGAGCGGGCGGAGCGGGTCGGCGATGATGCCGACCTTCTCCTCGTCGGAGCGGAGCGTCACCACCGCGCGCGCGTCGTCGAGCTGCTCCTTCAGGATGACGACGTCGCCCTGGATCTCGTAGCCCGCCGTCTCGACGACGTTGAGGCCCTCGTTGAGGATCAGCTCCTGGCCGGGCTTGATCTCCTCGACCTTGAGCGACGGGTGCAGGTTGACCTTGACCTTCCGCCCCTGGGACAGGATGTTCACCGTCCCGTCCTCGTTGACCGAGAGGTAGACGCCGTACGTCGACGGCGGGGCGCAGAGCTTGTCGACCTCTTCCTTGAGCGAGGCGATCTGCTCGCGCGCCTCGTAGAGGGCGTTCACCAGCTTCTCGTTCTGGTTGAACGCCTGCACGAGCTGGCGGTTGGCCTCGCGCAGCTTGTTCTCGAGCACCATGAACTCCTTGGGGGTGTCCTCGAGCTTTTTGCGGAGGTGGACCGTCTCGGCCTCGAGGGAGCGCACGTACGCCTGGAGGTCCTGGACCTGGATCTCGTACTCGGTCAGTCGGCGGCGCGAGCTCGAATCGGACATCGGCAGGAACTTCGACAGGCCCTTCACGCCTTCCGAGGAGGACTCGCGGCTGGGGTTACCCTTTTTCTCGAACTCCTTCATACCCTCCCATCCTTCTCGTTCTCGTTTGACCCCGGGTGTGCCGCTGCGTCTGGCCTCCGCCCGTCGAACTGACACATGCGACCAGACTCAGGGGCAGTATAGGCGTCCGGAAAAAAGAAAGTCAAGATCGGTGGCCCCGGAAACGCTTGTTTTTCCCTTCACGTCCCGTCATCCGGATCCTTTCGTTCTCGCCTTGCTCGGAGGCGTCAGCAAGATTCGTACCGCCGCGCGCGGACTCATCGCCGTCGGCGTCGCGCGCGTCGCTTCGGATGTCCCTGAAACGGGTAGCGCCGCGCTCGGGTTCCTCGTATAAAAGAGGCATGCGGTCCGTGTCCGGCCGCGCGCGGGCGATCGCCCTCCTCACCGCCCTGATGACTCTCGTGCCGGTTCTCGTCAGTACGACTGCCGCCCAGGGGCGTCGCGAGGTGCGCGTCGGCGTCGCCGGCGTGCCCGGCGCGCTCGATCCCGCCAACGCGCTGCGCGGCGCCGTTCCGCTGATCGCCCGCCAGGTCTTCGAGACGCTCGTCGTCTCGCGCGAGGGGAGCACCGACACGTCGCGTTCCACGATGGCACCCCGCTGACCTCGCGCGAGGTGCAGGCGAGCTTCGAGCGGCTCATGAGCGGGGGGAAGCCCACCTCGCCGAGCCCGAACGTCGTCTGGCCCGCGCTCCTCCGGGGCCTCCCCGGCGTCGTCAAGGAAGTCTCGGCGCCGGACCCGCGGACGTTCCAGATCACGCTCGTCCAGCCCTACGCGCCGCTGATCACGGTCCTGGCGCATCCCGGCTTCGGCATCACGCACCCCGCGATCGGCGCGGACGGCGTGACCCGCCTCGTCGGCACGGGGCTGTTCAAGGTGGTGGAGAGCCGGGTGGGCCGCATCGCCCTCGAGGCCGCGCGGCCCGTGGCGGGCAACCGGGCGGAGCGGATCGTCTTCGTCGAGATGGGCGGCGACGAGCAGGCTGAGGCGGAGTTCGCGGCGCGGACCCTCGACGTCTGGTTCCCCGAGGACCCGCCCCGCCGCGTCGAGGGGAGCCTCTCGATTCCCGGCACGCGCGTGGGGCTCCTCGTGTTCCAGACGGAGAAGGAGCCGTTCTCCCGCAAGAAGGTGCGCCAGGCCATCGCCACCGCCCTCGATCCCTCCCGCATCGGCGTCGCGCTCGAGCGGGGCGCGGTGCCGCTGCAGTCCTTCCTGCCCCCGGGCATCTGGGGCCGCCGCGAGGGCTCCCCGCTCCTCGGCGCGAATCCGGCGGGCGCGAAGAAGCTGCTGGCCGAGGCCGGGTGGGCGAAGACCCTGGTGCCGACGCTGCTCGCGCCCGACCTGGCGGGCGCCGTGAACATGGGGAGGGTCGCCGAGAGCCTCGCGTCGGCGCTGGGCGCCGCCGGCGGCGCGGTTCGCCCGCGCGTGGAGTCGCCCGACACGGTCCGCGCCCTCACGCAGGCGGGCGACTACGACATCGCCCTCGTGGAGGCCGGGATCGACGGCGGCGATCCCCACCTCTTCCTCTATCCGCTCTCGACGACGGAGGGGGCGGTGAGGGGGCCCAGCGCGACGAACCTCTCCTTCTACCGGAACCGACGGCTCGACGACTTGCTGATCCGCGCGAGCCAGCTCGCGTTCCGGCCGGAGCGGCAGCGGCTGTACGGGCGGGCCCAGGCGCTGATGGCCGACGAGCTGCCCTGGCTGCCCGTGTACGTGCGGCTGCGCTGGGCGGTGGTCCGCCCCGAGATCGGCGGCCTTCGCCTCCACCCGACCGGGTTTCACCGGCTGGACACGCTGACGGTCGACTCGCCCGTGTTCCTGGCCCCGCGGTGACGCTCCCGCCGGTGTCGCGCCGTCGGGCGGCGCTGGCCGCCGTCGCCGGGACGGCGCTCGTGCTCGGGCTCCTGCTCGGAGCCGCCGGCGCCGAGCCGAAGCGAGGCGGCACGCTCCGCGCCGTGTTCGGCGCCGACCCCCCGACCCTCGACCCGGCCCAGGCCACCGACACGACGTCGTCGGCCGTCATCCGCCAGATCTTCGACGGCCTGCTGGAGCTGGACGAGCGGCTCCAGGTCCGGGGCGCGCTGGCCCAGCGCTGGACGGTCTCGCCCGATCACCGCGTGTACACGTTTCACCTGCGCGGGGGCGTGCGGTTCCACAACGGCCGCGAGCTCGTCGCCCCGGACGTGAAGTACTCCTTCGAGCGCGCGGCGCGGGGCAAGCGGCCGTGGGTGTTCGAGAAGATCCGGGGCGCGCCCGAGTTCGTCCGGGGCGGGGCGGTGGAGATCGCCGGCATCCGCGTGGTCGACGACCGCACGGTGGAGATCGCGCTCGACCGGCCCTTCGCGCCCTTCGAGTACCTGATGGCCTACGACGCGGCCTCGATCGTGCCGCGGGAGGAGGCGGAGAAGCGCGGGGCGACGTTCGCCAGCCACCCGGTGGGGACCGGGGCGTTCACGCTCGCCTCCTGGCGGCGGGACGACCAGCTCGTGCTCGAGCGGTTCCCCGACCACTTCCGCGGCGCCGCGTTCGTCGACCGGGTCGTCTTCCGGATCATCCCCGCCGAGATCACCCGGTTCAACGAGTACCGCACGGGCCACCTTGACGTGTCGGACATTCCCACCGGGCACTGCCGCGCCGTGCAGAAAGATCCGGCGCTCCGCGGCCAGGTCGCGATCTGGCCCACGCTCGGCACCCACGGCGTCCGCTTCAACGTCGACCGCCCCCCGTTCAGCGACGCGCGGGTCCGGCAGGCGATCGCGCGTGCGATCGACCCGACCGTCGCCGTCAACGGCCTGCTCGAGGGCTGCGTGACGCCGGCGCGCGGGATCCTGCCGCCGGCGATGCCCGGCTTCTCCGACCGCGTGCGGCGGCTCCCCCTCGACCGCGAGCGGGCCCGCCAGCTCCTGGCGGCCGCCGGCTTTCCGGGCGGACGCGGGCTTCCGCGCGTGACGTACCACTTCAACACGAGCGATCTCAACCAGCGGATCGCCGAGCTGCTCCAGGCGCAGCTCCGGGAGATCGGCATCCCGCTCGAGCTGCGGCGCCTGGACTGGGCCGCCCACATCCAGCTCGTCGACGAGGGCGCCGCCGGCTTCTTTCGCCAGGGCTGGATCGCCGACTACCCGGACCCGGAGAACTTCCTCACCGTCCTGTTCCACTCCCGCAACATCGGCGCCGCCGGCAACACGTCGCGCTACCGCAACCCGGCGGTCGACCGGCTCTTCGACGAGGCCGACGCCATGGCCCCCGGCCCCGCCCGCTTCCGGAAGTACCAGGAGGCCGAGCAGACGGTGCTCGACGACGCGGTGTGGATATCGCTCTACCACTACTCGAGCCGCGCCCTCATCAAGCCGGACGTGCGGGGGCTCGAGCGCTCGCCGCTGTCCTCGGCGCCGGAGTTCCTGGCGCCGCTCCGGAAGGTCTGGCTCGACCGGTGACGTGCTGAGCCAGCTCGGCCGCCCGGTGGCGCAGCGCCTCGTCGCGCTGGCGCCGGTGCTGTTCGGCGTGACGCTGCTCGTCTTCGTGCTCAACGCCGTGGCGCTCGGCGACC
>JACQCN010000102.1 GCA_016201575.1 Candidatus Rokuibacteriota bacterium
CCCTTGAGGAGAATTCCCGGCGTGGGAGTCACAGGAGCGTGATTATAGCTCAGCCCTCGACGATCACTCCCTCCTTCTCGATGGGACCCGTGTGGACCCGCCGCATGAGCGGGACGGCGAAGACGAGCAGCGCGAACATCATCGCGAGCAGCCAGAACTCGTCGGCGTAGGCCAGCACGTGGGCCTGCTCGACGGTGCCGCGATACACGGTGGCCAGCGCCTGCCGCTCGGCCGTGAACGCGTCGGCCCCCCGCGACTCGAAGTAGCGCCTGAGCGCCCGGAGCCGGCTGGCCGTCTCCGGGTCCCACACGTTGATGTGGCCGACCAGCGTGCTCTGGTGGTACTGGCTCCGCCGGGCCAGGACCGTGGCGGCGATGGCCACGCCGAAGCTCCCGCCGAGGTTGCGCACGAGGTTGAAGAACGAGGTGCCGTTGGCCACCTTCTCCCGCGGCATCGTGGCCAGGGCCATCACCGTGAGGGGCACGAAGAGGAACCCGATGCCCAGCCCCTGGACGAAGCGCGGCATGGCCAGCGTCCAGTAGTCCACGCCGAGCGACAGGTCGGACATCATGTAGGTGCCCGCGGCGTTGAACAGGCAGCCGAAGGCGAGCAGCAGGCGCTGGTCGATGCGCGCCACCAGCCGCCCGGCCACGATGAGGGACAGGAGGTTCCCCACGCCGCCGGGGGCGAGCACGAAGCCCGCCGTCCAGGCGTCGTAGCCCATGATCTTCTGCGCGTAGAGCGCGAACAGGAGCATGCTCGAGAAGAGCCCGAGCCCGACCACGGCCATCATCGCGGTGCCGATGGCGAAGTTCCGGTCGAGGAAGACGGTGAGGTCGACGATCGGCTCCTCGGCGAGCAGCTCCCGGATGAAGAAGGCGACGAGCGCGAGGCCGGCCAGGATCGTCAGCATCCAGATCAGGTTCGACGCGAACCAGTCCTCCTGCTCGCCGCGGTCGAGCACGAGCTGGGCGGCGCCGAAGCCCAGGACCATGAAGACCAGGCCCGCCCAGTCGATGCGGCGCGGGCGCTGCTGCTGCGGCGAGTCGAAGACGAAGAGGCCGCCGAGGACGAAGGCCAGCGCGCCGATCGGCAGGTTGATGTAGAAGATCCAGCGCCAGGACCAGTTGTCGACGATCCAGCCGCCGAGCGTCGGGCCCACGATGGGCCCGAACATGACGCCGATGCCCCACACGGCCATGGCCATGCCGCGCTCGTGGGCCGGAAAGATCTCCCACAGCAAGGCCTGCGACAGCGGCACGATCGGCCCCGCGCCGAACCCCTGGAGCACGCGGGCCACGAGCAGGAGCGTGAGGTTCGGCGCCAGCCCGGACAGGAGCGAGCTGCCGGTGAAGAGCACGGTGACGACGAGAAAGAACCGGCGCCGGCCGAGGAAGCCGGTGAGCCAGGCGGTGGCCGGGATGACGATCGCGTTGGAGGCGAGGTAGGAGGTGAGGACCCACGTCACCTCCTCCACGCTCGCGGAGAGCGCGCCCTGCATGTGGGGGAGCGCCACGTTGGTGACGCTCGTGTCGAGGACCTGCATGACCGTGACGAGCATCACGCAGCCGGTGATCGCCCAGCGCCGGAACGCGGACAGCTCGACGCCGGGCGACTCCTCGATCATCCGGACCGCGGTCACGGCGCTACCTGAGGTAAATCGTCACGTAGGCGGACATCCCGGCGCGGAGAATGTGGGGGTTGTGGACCTCCTTCGGGTCGAGGGTGAGCTTGACGGGCACGCGCTGGACGACCTTGACCCAGTTGCCGGTGGCGTTCTCCGGCGGGAGCAGCGAGAAGCGGGCGCCGGTCCCGGCGGCGATCGAGTTCACCGTCCCCCTGAAGACCTTCCCGGGGAAGGTGTCGATCCGCACCTCCGCGAGCATGCCGGGCCGGACCCGGGCGAGCTGGGTCTCCTTGAAGTTCGCCGTGACCCACACGTCCTGGAGCGGCACCACCGCGAGCAGCGGCTGCCCGACCTCCACCACCTGCCCGACCTCGACGGACTTCCGGGAGACGACGCCGGTGGCGGGGGAGCGGATCTCCGTGTAGGAGAAGTTCAGCTCGGTCAGCGCGAGGTTGGCCTGCGCCTCGTGGAGCTGGGCCTCGGCGAGGTCGCGCTCGGCCTCGCGGACCTTCACCTCCTGCATCATCGCCTCGGCCTCGATCTGGCGCGCCCGCGCGTCCACCGTGCGGGCCTCCGCCATCCGGACGCCGATCTGGTTGGGCTCCGCGCCCGCCTGCCGCATCTGCTCGTCCGCCTCCGCCCCCGCGAGGTCGCGCTCGGCCTGCGCCACGCGCTGCTCGGTCGCCGCCACCTGGGCGATCGCCGCCGTCGACTCGGTGCCGGCGTGCTCCAGCTCCTGGCGTGAGATCAGCTCCTTGCCGAACAGCTCCTGGGCGCGGCGGTAGTCGCCGGCGGCCCGCTCGGCCAGCGCCCGCGCCCGATCCAGGTCCGACTTCACGCTCATGAAGGCGGCCCGGCGGGCGGCGACGACGGCGCGGCTCGAGGCCACCGCTTCGCGCGCCGAGTGGCGGGAGGACTCCGCGGAGAGGGCCGAGGCCCGGGCCTGGGTGAGCTGGCCGTGGGCCCGCGCGCGATCGAGCGTGATGCGCTCGGCCGCCGCCCGGTACCGGCTCTGGGCGATCGCCACCGCCGCCCGCGCCTGCTCCACCTTGACCTTGTAGTCCCGGGGATCGATGCGGGCGAGGAGCTGCCCTTCCTTGACCGACTGGTTGTCGTCGACGACGATCTCGACGATCTGCCCGGCGACCTTGGCGCTGACGGGCGCGATCGTGCCTTCCACGTAGGCGTCGTCGGTCGAGACCTGGCGGGTGGAGCGGTACCAGGCGTAGGCGCCGTACACGAGGAAGGCGACGCCGGCGGCCGCGAACGCCGCCGTCATCAAACGCCGGCTCGTCATGACGTCGCCCGCCGCGCCCACGCGAGGACGCCCTCGAGCGGCGCCTCCCAGCCGTCCTCCAGCAAGAACATGTGCCCGTGCCCCTCGACCTCGAGGTACTCGGCGCCGTACCGCTTCGCGATGCGCCGGTAGTCGGCGAAGCACCGGCTTCCGCCCCACATGCGGTGGACGAACAGGATCGGCGTGGCCTGCGTTCGGATGGAGGGGACCTGATGATCCAGCAGCAGGTCGTCGATCTGCTCCATCGCAACTCTCACTCGTAACACGCCGGGTGCGATTTGTCACGCTGCGGCATGGCGTTACGCGGCGGGCTCGTCACGCCTCGAGCCGCCGCCGGCAGAGCCATTCGAGCAGCCACTCGCGGGTGAGCGCGAGCGCCTGCCGGCGGTCCCCCATCTCGCTGAACCGGTGATCGGCGCCGGGGATCACCCGCAGGTCGCGCGGCTCGCGGGCCGCGCGGAAGATCCGCTCGGCGTGGGCCGGCGGGACCACGTCGTCCCCGCCGCCCTGGATCACCCGGAGGCCCCGCACGCCTTCCGGAGCATCAATGTAGGCCCCGCCGGCCAGCTCCGCCAGGAGGCCCGGCCCGACCTCGCCCGCCGCGGCGCCGCGCTCGAGCAGACCGCGAAGGGTCGCCGGCGCGTTCCAGGTCACCACGGGGAGCGGGCGGGCGCGGCGAGCGGCCGCGTGCAGCGCGACGAAGCCGCCCATGCTCGAGCCGACCACGCCGACGCGATCGGGATCGAGGCGCGGATGTCGCGCGAGCCAGGCCTCGACCGCCGCCAGGTCCTCGAGCCGCGTGGCCACCGTCGCGTCCTCGGGCCGGCCGCTCGACTCGCCGGCGCCGCGGAAGTCGAAGCGCGCCAGCGCGAGCCCGTGCTCCGGCAGGTCGGCGCCGAGCAACCGGTACTTGTCGCTGTCCTTCGAGGCGCCGAGCCCGTGGCAGGCGATCACGCACGGGGCGGCGGGGGCGGCGGGCAGGTGGAGCACCATCGCGAGCGTGCCGCCCGCGACGGGGACCGCGCGTTGGTCTTCTTCGGTCAAGCCCAGACGAGATCGAACAGCCGGCAGGTGTTGCTGGACAGACGGAACATCACGTCCTCGACCGGGAGCTGCTTGATCTTGGCGATCTCTTCGGCGACGCGCGCGGCGAACCAGGGCCCGCTCGCCATCCCCTCGAACTCGCCGCCGTAGGGCCAGGGCCCGTCGCTCTCGACCAGGAGCGACTCCAGCGGCACCCACTCGACCATCTCGCGGTCGCGCTCCCGGTACACGAGATCGGGCGTGACCGAGACGAGGTAGCCCGCGTCGACGATCTCGCGGGTGACGTCCGCGGGCGCCTTGTGCCAGTGGAACACCGCCCGCTCGAGACGACGCCGCTTGAGCGCCTCGAAGGCGCAGACCGCGGCGCCGTGCGGCGCGTGGAGCACGACGGGCAGGTCGTAGCGGCCGGCCAGGGCCAGCAGGCGCTCGAGACGGCCCCGCGCCTCGGCCATGCGGCCGGCGGGATCGGGCGCCTTCTCCAGCGAGTACCACGGCAGCCCCACCTCGCCGAGCGCGACCAGGCGGGAGTGATGGGCGCGCACCTGGGACTCCACCTGCTCGAGATCGAAGCCTCCGAGGTGGGCCCACTCGGGATGGAAGCCCGCGCACGCCCAGATCGCCTTGGGGAAGGCGGTGGCGGCGGCGAGGGTCGTCTCGTTCGTGGCGGCGTCGCACCCCGCCCCCACCACGCCCCACACGTCGTGGGCGAGGGCGCGCGACAGCGTCTCCCGGATGTCGGCGAACGCCGGGTCGTGCAGATGGCAGTGACCGTCGACGATCATCAGAGCGATCTCCTGGACCCGTGGCCGGCCGCTGGAAAAGGCCCATCGAGACCTTTTTGAGCGGCCGGCCGGGTCCACCTAGCCCACATTATTCACGACCGGTCGTCGCCCGTGGCGGGCGGGTCCTGGCGCAGGGTGCCGCCCCCGCGGGTCCGGCTCCGTCACCCACTCGCCCGTCCGCCGCGCGGCGCGCGGCGGACGGGACGAGGGGGGCCCACTGCGCGCGGCCCCGCGGGGACCGC
>JACQCN010000103.1 GCA_016201575.1 Candidatus Rokuibacteriota bacterium
AACGTCGACGCCCAGCGGCGGGCGGGTCCTGGCGCGGCCGGCAGGCCCGTCCGTCCTCGCGCGATATCCCACTCGCTGCGGGCGGGCGGGCCTGCCTGCCGCGCCACCTGCCCGGCTCCTCGTGTTGCCGTTCGTGAATGATGCGCGCTAGGCGAGCGAGGTGACGAAGAAGAAGACGACGGCCGCGAGCGCCATCAGCGCGGTGGCCGCCCAGCCGAACACGTTCAGCCAGAGGCCGTTGGTGTGCGCGCCCATGATGTCGCGGTTGTTGCCGACGAGCATCACGAGCAGCAGGAGCGGCGGCGCCAGGAGGCCGTTGGCGACGGCGGACAGGAAGAGCATGCGGATCGGGTTCGTGCCGAATCCCACGAGGCTCATCCCCGCCACGATGGCGGCGCTGAGGACGAGGTAGAAGCGGCGCGCCCGGCGCGGCGGCAGCTCGAGCCCCGAGCGCCAGGCGAACAGCTCGGCCACCGCGTACGACGCCGAGCCGGCCAGCACGGGGATCGCCAGGAGCCCGGTGCCGATCACGCCGAGGGCGAACAGCAGGTAGGCGGCGTCGCCCGCGAGGGGGCGCAGCGCCTCGGCCGCCTGCCGGCTCGTCTCGATGTCGCGGTGACCCGTCTGGTAGAGCGTCGAGGCGGTCGCCAGGATGATGAAGTACATGACCAGGTTCGAGAAGCACATCCCCGTGGTGACGTCGAGGCGGGCGTCGCGCAGCTCGTGCTCGGTCGCCCCGCGCCGGGCGGCCAGGGTCCGCCGTCCCTTCGCGCGCTCCTCCTCGACTTCCTGCGAGGCCTGCCAGAAGAAGAGGTAGGGCGAGATCGTGGTGCCGAGGATCCCCACTAACGTCGTCACGAAGCCGGCGTCCCAGCGGAAGGTCGGCACGACGGTGGCCAGCAGCGCCTGCCCCCAGTGGGGATGGGCGAGGAAGGCGGCGACGACGTACGCGAACAGGACCCCCGTGAGCCACTTCAGGTAGCGGGCGAAGGTGGTGTAGCTCGTGTAGACGGTGACGGCGAGGATCCCGAGCCCGAAGACCGGCACGGAGACGAGCGGCGGAATGTCCGTGAGCATCCGGGTGACGTCGGCCATCCCGGCCAGGTCGGCGCTGATGTTGAAGATGTTGGCGCCGAGCAGCAGCAGGCAGGCGACGTAGAGGAAGGCCCGCGGGTAATGCCCGCGCAGCGCGCCCGCGAGGCCGCGGCCGGACACGAGGCCGATCCGCGCGCAGATCAGCTGCACCGCCGCCATCAGGGGGAACGTCGCCAGCGCGGTCCAGAGCAGGCCGAACCCGAGCGAGGCGCCCGCGACCGAGTAGGTCGTGATCCCGCCGGGATCGTCGTCGGCGGCGCCGGTCACCAGGCCCGGTCCGAGCAGCTTGAAGTAGCGGACGACCGGGTTGTGGCTGTGGGCGGAGGGGGGCGGCGCGAGCATCAGCTTCCCCGCTCCCCGGGCGGGCGCGCGATCACGCTGATGCCGCCGCTCTCCTCCAGGACCGCGACCCGGACGTGCTCGACGTCCAGCACGCCGTTGCGCCGGAGCGCCGCCTGGAGGTCCTCGAAGGTGATGCGCTCCCGCCGGAGGTTGTCATGGAGGAGACGGCCGTTGTGGACGAGGAGCGTCGGGTGGGCCTCCAGCAGCCGGCGGGCCCGCCGGGAGCGGTAGGCGATCTCGACCATCGCGTAGTTCAGGGCCAGGATCGTGGCGGCGCCGATGAGCCCGCCCGTGAGCGAGTTGTCGTTTCCGATGAGGGCGTTCTGCACGACGTTGGAGAGAATGAGCAGCACGACCAGGTCGAACGGCGTGAGCTGGCCGACCTGACGCTTGCCGGACACGCGGAAGGCGAGCAGCACGAAGCCGTAGACGACGACGGACCGGACGATCTTCTCCGCCACCGAGATCCCCGGGACGAGCAGGTCGTGCATGGGCCTCCCCCCGACGCTGGCGGGGGCCGGATCGCCGCGAGTTGCCCCTGGCACGTCACGGCGGCCCGCCGCGCAGACGAGCCAGCGTACCATCGGACCGGCGCCGGCCAGGACAACCTGGAAGCTCCGGCTGACAGGACGGCGCTAGCATTCTTGAAGGGCTTCTTGCCGTAGCAGGCGATGTGCACGATGCTGCCGTTCGTCCGCGTCGCGCTTTCCCCTGGCTTGATCGGCTTCTGGCAGATGGGGCAGATCAGCTCTTTCGGCTCGGTCACCGGCGCTCTCCCCTCGCATCTGGTCGGGGGACGGGCCCGGTGCAATGGCCGAGCCGAGCGGCGACCGGCGGGAGAAATCGGTGGGCGCGGGCTACGACTGATCGAGGCGCCGCGACAGGATGGCGACGGCGCGGGTGAGATCCGCCGGCTCCACCGGCTTCGCCATGTACGCCTGGAAGCCGGCGGAGAACGCCTCGTCGCGCGCC
>JACQCN010000104.1 GCA_016201575.1 Candidatus Rokuibacteriota bacterium
CCTACGGGTGCCAGAAGCGCCGCCTCCCGCTCCAGGACCTCGAGGGCGTCACCTACTGCGGCCTGGTCGTGCTGGCCGACGTCGTCAACGGCACCGACCGCTTCATCGCGCTCGACTGACCGCGTGGCCGTCGCCGAGCCGGTCGTGGTGATCATCTCCGAGGACCCGCGCGCGTCGCACCGCGCCAACGAGGCGATGCGGATCGGCCTCGGCATCGTCGCCGGCGACAACGCGCTCACGCTCGTGCTGACCGGGGCCGCCGCCCACCTGCTCGACGCCGACACCGACGACCTCGTGGACGGCGATGACGTCGCCAAGTTCCGCGCGACCCTCAAGACCCTCGACGTGCCCTTCCACGTGGAGCGCGGCGCGATCCCCGCCGATCCGGACTGGAACGCCGAGGGGCATCCGGTCGTCCCCGTGACCGCCGAAGAGATCGCCGCCCTCGTGCGCCGGGGCCGCCGCCTCATCGTCTTCTGATGGCCCGCGCGCTCCATCTCCTCAAGGGCGAGGATCCCGCGCTCGCCCTCGCCACCATCGCCGCGCAGCTCCGCGATCACGAGACCGTCACCGTGGTGCTCCTGCACGGCGCGCCCGCGCCCGCCCTGCCCGCGGGCGTCGCCGTCCGCCGGCTCTCGGCGGACCTGACGCACGGCCAGCTCCTCGAGCTGATCTTCGCCAGCGACCGCGTCATCGCCTGGTAGCCCGCCACCGGCCTGCCCCCCTCTCGCGAAAGTTCCGCCCTCCAAAACCCCCTCCAAGGAGGCTCACCGGCTCTGGTACTCCTCGTGCCAGGCCATCTGGATGGCCTCGAGGAGCTTCTCGCTGGACGCCTTCGGGTCGCCGGCGAACCCCGGCAGCTCGGTCACCCACCGGTGCAGGTCCGTGAAGCGCACCGTGAGCGGATCCACGTCGGGATGCCGCTCGAGCAGCGCGATCGCGATGTCCTCGGCGTCTCGCCAGCCCACCGTCATGGAATCTCCACCACCACATCGCCCTTGACCACGGCCTGGCAGGCGAGGCGCGAGTGGATCGTCAGGCCCTCGGCCATGTCGAGGCGGTCCTCCTCGTCGGGCTCCATCTCGGACAGGCTCGCCTCGCCCGCGCGGACGATCACGTGGCAGGTCGTGCACGCGCAGCTCCCGCCGCAGTTGTGCTCGAGCGGGACGTCCTGGGCCAGGGCGATGTCGAGGAGCGAGCCCGGCCGCCCGTGGTCGGCGAGCGGATACTTCTCGTCGTCGACGGTCACGGTCACGTTCAGGGGGAGGAATGTCACGCGGTGGATGGCCATCACGGCGACTCCATGATCTCGGCCACCCGCCTGGAGGCGAGGGCGGCCCGGAGTGCTGCGTCCATCAGGCGCGTGGCCAGCGGCTCGGTGATCTGGTTGAGCGCGACCGTGCGGGCCACGATCAGCTCGGTGTTGCCGCCGTCGCGCTCCTGCCGCAGCGCGTCCAGGGCCGCGCGGATCGCCGCCAGCTCCCCGGCGGGTACGAGGTCCGCGCCCTGGCGGAGCGCGCGCTCGACGTGGGTCATGACCGTGTCGGCCTCGTTGCGCGCCTCGATGAGGAGGCGGGCGTGGACGTCCGCCTCCGCGTACGCGTACGACTCCTCCACCATCCGCGCCACGTCGGCGTCGGCGAGCCCGTACGTCGGCGTGACCTCGATCGACGCGGCCTTCCCCGTCCGCAGCTCCTTGGCGTGCACCTGGAGGATGCCGTTGGCGTCGATCAGGAAGGTCACCTCGATCTTCGGCATCCCGGCCGGCATCGGGTCGATCCCCCGCAGCTCGAAGCGCGCCAGCGACCGGCAGTCCCGCGCCAGCTCCCGCTCGCCCTGCACCACGTGCAGATCCACCACGGTCTGGCCGTCGACCGAGGTGGTGAACAGCTCGCGGGCGCCGGTGGGGATCGTGGTGTTGCGCGGGATCAGCGCGCTGGCGACGCCGCCGAGGGTCTCGAGGCCGAGCGAGAGCGGCGTCACGTCGAGCAGCAGCATGTGGGTGATTCCGCCGGCCAGGATCTGCGCCTGCACGGCGGCGCCGAGGGCCACCACCTCGTCGGGGTTGAGCTGGCTGTGCGGCGCCTTGCCGAAAAGCTCCTGGACGCGGCGGCGGACCATCGGCACCCGGGTCGAGCCTCCCACGAGCACGACCTCGTCGATGGTGGAGGCGGGGAGCCCGGCGTCGGCCAGCGCCATCCGGCACGGCGCCAGCGTCGCCTGGACGAGGGGCTCGATCAGCTCCTCCAGCTCGCCGCGCAGGATCTCGCGGTGGTAGGTGAAGTCCGCGAACGGCAGCGTCAGCGCCGTGCGCTCGCCGGCCGAGAGCCGGATCTTGGCCGCCTCGGCGGCCAGGCGCAGCTCCTGCATCGCCTCGGGGTCGCCCGACAGGTCGGCGCCGTGGCGGGCGCGGATGTCGTCGAGCAGCCACTCCACCAGCGCGCGGTCGAAGTCGTCGCCGCCCAGGTGCGTGTTGCCGTTGGTGGCGAGGACCTCGAAGACGCCGTCCTTCACGCGCAGGATCGAGATGTCGAAGGTCCCCCCGCCGAGGTCGTAGATGGCGATCACGCCGCGAGCGAGCTGGTGCAGGCCGTAGGCGAGCGAGGCCGCCGTCGGCTCGTTGACGATGCGGACGACGTCGAGCCCGGCGATCCGCCCCGCGTCCTTGGTCGCCTGGCGCTGGCTGTCATTGAAGTACGCCGGCACCGTCACCACGGCGCGCTCGATCGCCTCGCCGAAGTGCCCCTCCGCCCGCTCCTTCAGGGCGCGGAGCACGACCGCCGACACCTCGGGCGGCGTCACCTCCCGCCCGCCCACCGCGATGCGGACGATGCCCTCCGCGGGCGCGACCGAGAACGGGAAGTAGCGCAGCTCCTCCCGCACGTCCTCGAAGCCGCGGCCCATGAAGCGCTTCACCGAGTACACGGTCGAGCCCGGGCGGCGCACGAGCTGGCGCTTCGCGGGCTCGCCGACGAGGACGCCCTCGGGCGTGAACGAGACCACCGACGGCAGCAGCACGCGGCCGTCCCGGTCGGGGATCACGCGGGGCAGCCCGCTCTGCTCGTCGACGTAGGCGACGAGGCTGTTGGTGGTTCCGAGGTCAATGCCGACGATTCGAGACACTCGACTCCTCGTCCTCTCCGAGCGCCCGGCTCAGGTCCTGGATCACGGTTCGCAGATACGCGCGCGTCGCCAGCGCCTCGCGGCACGCCGCCAGCACGCATGGGCGGTCCGCCTCCGGGCCCTCGTCCCAGGCGCGGGCCAGCGGCCCCGTCAGCCGCCGCTCCGCGTCGCGAGATCGCTCGAGGAGCCGAGCCCGCTGGGCGGCGAGCGTGGCGCGGGCGGCCGCGTCGAGGCCGCCTGACCGGGCCTCCTCCAGCGCCGCCTGGATCTCGAACATCTCTGCGAGCAGCGCCGGCGGCGCCGCCGGCTTCACGTCCGCGCCATCCCCCGCCGCGCGGCCCTCCTCCAGGCAGAGCAGGTACTCCACACGCGCGATCGGGTCCCGCAGCGTCCGGTAGGCCGCGTTCACCAGCGCCGAGGCCTCCAGCGCCCGCGCCTGCGCCTCGGGCGGGGCGGCCTGGTGGAAGTCCGGGTGGTGCCGTCGCGACAGCTCGTAGAACCGGCGCTGCAGGTCGTCGGCGTCGAGGCCGAGCCGGCGCGGGAGCGCGAACACCTCGAAGTAGTTCATCGGCCCGCGCCCAAAATGAGAACGGGCCCAGCGCCCGGGCCCGTTCGCGATGCCGCCACCCCGCCGGGCCTCAGGACGCCGCGTCGGCCGCCTTGGCCGCCCATTTCTCGCGATAATCGGCCAGCGCCGCCTTGATGGCATCCTCCGCCAGCACCGAGCAGTGGATCTTCACGGGCGGCAGCTTCAGCTCGTTGACGATGTCGGTGTTCTTGATCTTGGCCGCCTCGTCGAGGGTCTTGCCCTTGAGCCACTCGGTCGCGAGGCTCGACGACGCGATGGCGCTCCCGCAGCCGAAGGTCTTGAACCGGGCGTCCTCGATCACGCCGGTGTCCACGTCGACCTTGATCTGCAGCTTCATCACGTCGCCGCACTCCGGCGCGCCCACCAGCCCCGTGCCCACGCCGGGCGTGTCCCTGGTGAAGGACCCGACGTTGCGCGGGTTGTTGTAGTGGTCCACGACCTTGTCGCTGTAGGCCATGCCTCCCCTCCTACTCGGCTTTCCAGTGGATGGACTTGAGATCGACGCCGTCCTTCGCCAGCTCGTAGAGCGGCGACATCTCCCGCAGGCGCCGCACGACCGCGATCGTGCGCCGGGCCACGAAGTCGATCTCCTCGTCGGTGCTGAACCGGTGCAGGCTGAACCGGATCGACGAGTGCGCCAGCTCGGCGCTCGCGCCGAGGGCGGCGATCACGTACGACGGCTCGAGCGTGGCCGAGGTGCAGGCCGAGCCCGACGAGACGGCGATGGCCGGCGTGCTGCCCGTCGCGATCGGATGCACCGAGCCGTTCAGCCCCATCAGCAGCGATTCCCCTTCGACGAAGGCGAAGCTGATGTTGAGGTTGCCGGGAAGGCGACGCTCCGGATGGCCGTTCAGGTAGAGCTAGTCGAGCTGGTCGAACAGGGCGTCGTTCAGACGGCGGCGGAGCCGGAGCGTGCGCTCCGCTTCGTCGGCCATGCCTTCGCGGCACAGCTCGCACGCCTTC
>JACQCN010000105.1 GCA_016201575.1 Candidatus Rokuibacteriota bacterium
CGGCGCCCCCCTCGCCTCGGAGGACCACGCCGTCCGCGCCTGCTACGCCGCCCTTCGGATGCAGGAGACGGTCACGCGCTATGCCGACAGCGTCCGGCGCGCCGAGGGCGTCCCCCTCCAGATCCGGGTCGGCCTGAACTCCGGGGAGGTGGTGGTCCGCGCCATCGGGAGCGACCTCCGCATGGACTACACCGCCGTCGGGCAGACCACCCACCTCGCCGCGCGAATGGAGCAACTCGCCACGCCGGGTACGATTCGGCTCACCGGCGAGACCCTGCGCCTCGCCGAGGGCTACGTCGAGGTCAAGCCCCTCGGCCCGATTCCCGTCAAGGGGCTCACCGAGCCCGTGGAAGTGTACGAGTTGACGGGGGCGGGGCTCGCGCGGACGCGCCTTCAGGCCGCGGCTGCGCGTGGCCTCACCCGGTTCGTCGGCCGCGACGCCGAAGTCGAGCACCTCCGCCGGGTGCTCGGCCAAGCGGGCGGCCAGATGGTCGCCATCGTTGGCGAAGCCGGCGTGGGTAAGTCCCGGCTGGTCTACGAGTTCACCCACTCCCACCGCGTCCAGGACTGGCTGATCCTCGAGGCCGCCTCCGTCTCCTACGGCAAGGCCACCAGCTTCGTGCCCGTGATCGACCTGCTCAAGGGCTACTTCAAGATCGGCGACCGGGACGACCACCGGGTGATGCGCGACAAGGTGCTCGGCCGGGTGCTCGGCCTGGACCGGGCGCTGGAGCCCCTGCTGCCCCCGCTCCTCGCCCTCCTCGACATCCCCGTCGACGCCCCGGCCTCGCCGCACCTGGACCCCCCTCAGCGCCGCCAGCGCACCCTCGACACCGTCAAGCGCCTGCTGCTGCGGGAGAGCCAGGTGCAGCCGCTGCTTGTGGTCTTCGAGGACCTGCACTGGGTCGATTCGGAGACCCAGGCCCTGCTCGACAGACTCGTGGAGAGCCTGGGGTCCGCGCGCCTGCTGCTCCTGGTCAACTACCGTCCCGAGTACGAGCACCGCTGGGGGAGCAAGACCGCGTACTCGCAGCTCCGGCTCGACAGCCTGCCGGCCGAGAGCGCGACCGAGCTGCTGGGAGCCCTCCTCGGCCCCGACCCGGGGCTCGCGCCACTGACGCAGCGGCTGGTGAAGCGGGGGAACCCGTTCTTCCTGGAGGAGACGGTGCGGACCCTGGTGGAGACGGGGGCACTGGTCGGGGAGCGGGGGGCGTACCGGCTGACGCGGCCGGTGGAGGCGCTCCAGGTCCCGGCCACCGTGCAGACGATTCTGGCCGCGCGGATCGACCGGCTGCCGCCGGAGGAGAAGCAGCTCCTCCAGGCGGCCTCGGTGATCGGCAAGGACATCCCGTACGCGATCCTGGCAGCGATCGTGGAGCAGCCGGAGGAGGCCGTACGGCGCGGGCTCGCGCATCTCCAGGAGGCGGAGTTCCTCTACGAGACCCGGCTCTTCCCGGACCTGGAGTACACCTTCAAGCACGCGCTGACCCATGAGGTGACCTACGGGAGTCTCCTCCAGGACCGGCGCCGCCAGCTCCACGCGCAGATCGTGGCGGCGATAGAGCGGCTCTCCCCGGACCGGCTCAGTGAACAGGTGGAGCGGCTCGGGCAGCACGCGTTCCGCGGGCACCTCTGGGACCAAGCGGTCCGGTATAGCCGGCAGGCGGGGACCCGGGCGCTCGACCGGTCGGCCGCCCGGGAAGCCCTGGCCGCCTTCGAGCAGGCCGGCGCCGCCCTGCGGGAGCTGCCCGAGAGCCGCGAGCGGATCGAGCAGCAGATCGACCTCGCCTTCGACCAGCGGAATGCCCTCCATTCGCTCGGCGGGCTCGAGCGGCTGGGTGAGACCCTGGGCGAGGCGCGCGCGCTGGCGGAGGGGCTCGGCGACCAGCGGCGGCTCGGGTGGGTGCTCGGGTACCTGGCGCACCTCTACAGCAACCCCGGCGAGCACGCTCGGGCGATCGACGCGGCGGACGGCGCGCGCGCCATCGGGCAGGCGGGTGTCGACGAACGCCTGCGTGCTCGGCCGGAGATCCCTGAAGCGCGCGACGCGCCGGAGCATCTCCTCC
>JACQCN010000106.1 GCA_016201575.1 Candidatus Rokuibacteriota bacterium
AGTGGGCCCCCCTCGTCCCGTCCGCCGCGCGTAGCGCGGCGTTCGGGCGAGTGGGTGACGGAGCCCCAGCCCCGCGGGGACCGCACCCTGCGCCAGGACCCGCCCGCCGCCCGTGACGACCGTTCGTGAATAATGCGCCCTACAGGGCCAGGAAGCCGCCATCGACGACCAGCTCGGTGCCGGTGACGTAGGAGGCCTCGTCCGAGGCGAGGAACAACACCGCGCAGGCCACCTCCTCCGGCCGGCCCGCCCGCCCCATCGGCACGCCCTTCAGCATCTCCGCGCGCATCGCGGGATCGGCGGTGGTCTTGGACGTGAGCATCGGGGGCATGAAGCCCGGGTGCACCGAGTTGACCCGGATGCCGTCCCGGGCGTACTGCACGGCCGCCGACTTGGTCATGACCCGCACGGCCGCCTTCGAGGCGTTGTAGCCCATGTGGATGAAGGGCTGGCCCACGAAGCCCGAGATCGACGAGATGTTGACGATGGAGCCCCCGCCCGCGCGCTGGAGGGCCGGGATGGCGTGCTTCATCCCCAAGAACACGCCCCTGGCGTTGACGTCCATCAGCCTCTCCCACAGCGCCGTGCTCAGGGTGTCCGGATCGCTGCCGCTGATCCCCGCGTTGTTGACGAGCACGTCGAGCTTGCCGAAGGCGTCGACCGTGGTCGCGACGGCCGCGCGCCAGTCCGGCTCGCTCGTCACGTCCAGGCGCGCGAAGCGCGCGTCGCCGCCGGCCGCGGCGATGGCGGCCGCCACCTGACGCCCCTCCGCCTCCAGGAGGTCCCCGATCACGACCTTCGCCCCCTCCCGTGCGAACATCCGGGCCTCGGCTCCGCCCATGCCGTGGGCCCCACCCGTGATCAGCGCGACCTTGCCCGCGAGCCTCATGTCCGCTCCCTTCGTCCGATGAATTCCGCCGCGGGACGAGTATCGCCCAGGTCCGCCCGCCGCTCCGAGAACAGATGGTGTATAAAGGACGGCGACGTCGAGCGCCGCCGAAGGAGAGGACGACATGGCCCAGCTGAAAATCCCCCTGGACGCGCAGCGGTTCGCCACCGGCCTGACCTGGAAGGACTACCTCGCCCAGATGGGCGACACGCGGGCCCGCACCGAGGACAACTACCAGAAGGCGCTGCTGACCGAGGAGGAGCGCCAGTTCTTCGGCGGCCTCGGCCAGGTGCGCTATGCGCTGATGCTCGCCGAGAACTGGTGCGGCGACGTCCACCGCAACTCGCCCGTGCTCGCGCGCATCTGCGAGGCGATGCCGAGCTGCGACCTTCGCGTGCTCTTCCGCGACCAGAACCTCGACCTGACGGACTGCTTCCTGAACAACGGCTACCGGTCCATCCCGATCATGGTCTTCTTCGACCGCGACTGGAACGAGATCGGGCGCTGGATCGAGCGCGCCAGCGCGGCCACCCAGCGGATGCTCGCCATCCGGGCCAAGACGGTGGACGTCGCGCCCCCGGACCAGCAAGAGGCGGCGATGACCGAGTTCCGCAAGCAGTTTCTGGCCGCCCACGACACCGCCCCCGACAAGAGCCTCTGGCGGGACGCCGTCAAGGAGGTGCGGCAGGTGCTGGAGCAGCGGCTGGGGGTCGCGGCCAAGAAGTAGCCGCGCTACTTCGCCATCCCCATCATCCGCGGCAGCCACAGGACGATGATGGGGAAGACCAGGATCAGCAGCACGTTGGCGAACTGCACCCAGAGGAAGGGCAGCGTGCCGCGGAAGATCTCCGCCGTCGTCACGCTCGGCACCGCGCCCCGCAGCACGTAGACGTTGAGCCCGACCGGCGGCGTGATCAGCCCGATCTCGATCATCTTCACCACCAGGATCCCGAACCAGATCATGTCGAAGCCCAGGTGCTCGACGATGGGGCCGAAGATGGGCAGGGTGAGCGCCATCATCCCGATGGCGTCGAGGAAGCAGCCCAGGACCAGGTAGATCACCAGGAAGCTGACCAGGATCATCATCGGCGGCAGGCCGAGCCCGAGGATGAAGTCGGTCGAGCGCCGGGTGAAGCCCGAGAAGGCCAGGAAGCGGCTGAAGATCAGCACCCCAGCGATGATCATGAAGATCATGATGCTGACCTTGCCGGTCTCGAGCAGGCCCTCCACCAGCGTGTGCCGGTTGAGCCGCCCCAGGCACACCGCGGTGAGGAAGGTGCCGAAGGCGCCGATGCCGCCGGCCTCGGTGGGCGTGAAGACGCCGAGATAGATGCCGCCGAAGACGACGAGGAAGATGCCCAGCAACGACCAGTTGCCCGCTAGGAAGACCGATCGGACGCG
>JACQCN010000081.1 GCA_016201575.1 Candidatus Rokuibacteriota bacterium
ATCGCCGCGGGCCTGTCCGGCACCGCGGGCGCGGCCGGCGCGGCGGCCGGCTTGGCGGCGGGCGGCCCTCCCGGGGCCGCGCCCGCCGGCGGCTTCGGCGTGACCGGCTGGACGCGGAGGCCCTCGGACACCGTCTGCCCCACGCCGAGCGCGATCATCTCGTCGCCGGCGAGCCCCGCTGTCACCTGCACCTCGGTGCCATTGTCGGTGCCGAGCGTGACGGGCTGGAGGTGGATCCGCTTGTCGGCGGTGACGAGCGGGACGAAGACCTTCTCGTTCTGGAAAACCAGCGCCTCGTCCGGCACGATCGGGTAGGCCTTCGGCTGCTTGCGCTTGAGCCGGACCTGGGCGTACATGCCGGGCATCAGCGTCTGGCGGTCGTTGGGAAGGTCGATCTCGGTCAGCATCGTGCGGGTGCCGGCGTCCAGCGCCCGCGAGAAGCGCGAGACGCGCCCGGCGAAGACCCGGCCCGGGAACTCGTCGAACGTGATCTGGGCGGGGTCGCCGACCTGCACGAACGACGCGTCCGACTGCGGCACGTACACGTAGACGCGGAGGCGGTCGACCTTCGCCACCACCAGGACCGGGACGGACGTGGAGGCCGTGCTGGTCGTCGCCGCCGGCACCAGCACGCCGGGATCGTAGTTCCGCGCCACCACCACCCCCGAGAACGGCGCCCGGAGCTGCTCGTAGTCGACGAGGATCTTCAGCCGCTGGAGGTTGGACTGGGCGATCAGGAAGTCCGCCCGCGAGCGATCGGCCGCCTGCTGGGCGATCGTGTGGTCGCGGACGAGGTCCTGGTTGCGGTCGTTGGTGATCTTGGCGATGTCGTAGTTTTCCCTGGCCGTCCGGTGCTCCTGCTCGGTCTCCGGGTTCTCGAGCAGGGCGAGGAGCTGGCCCTGCTCCACGCGGTCGCCCTTGTCGACGTTGAGCTTCTTCAGGTAGCCCGAGACCTTGGCGTAGATGGGCGACTCGAGGTAGGCGCGGAGGTCGCCCGGCAGCAGCACCTCCAGCGACTCGCCCGACATCCTGGGCCGGGTCACGCGCACCGGGAAGCCGGCGCTGGCCTCCTTGGCCATGGCCACCTCCTGCGCCTGGAGCCGCGCGTCCCGCGCGGTCATCACCGAGTACAGCGCGACGCCGACGCCGGCGGTCAGGAGCAGCAGGAGCAGGTAGAAGACGATGCCCGGTCGCGCCGGCCGCTCGCGGCCGGCGGGCGCCGGACTCTCGGGCTGGATCGACTCGTGTTCCCCTTCACTCACCGGGCTACCCCCGTCTCGTCAATGTGCACGGCTGTTCGAGCGCCGGCGGTGCCGGCGCCATCCCCGGGGGGAGGTTCGGAAGCGGGGCAGAGCCCCCCTTCGAGGAAGCGCGTCCCCCGTGGGATGCTCGAAGGCGCTCATCAGAGTGTGTCCGGCTCCAGCCGCTCGCCGAGCTCGCGCGCGAAGCGGGCGTCCAGCTCGTGGGACACCGGCGGCTGGCGGCGCAGCAGCGAGTAGGCGATCGGGACGATGAAGAGCGTGGTCACGGTAGCGGCCAGGAGGCCGCCGATGACGGCGCGGCCGAGGGGCGCGTTCTGCTCGCCGCCCTCGCCGAGGCCGAGTGCCATCGGCAGCATGCCGATGATCATGGCGAGCGCGGTCATGACGACCGGCCGGAAGCGGACCCGGCCCGCCTCCAGCGCCGCCTGGAAGGCGTTCAGGCCCTCCCGGCGCATGTCGTTGGCGAAGTTCACGATCAGGATGCTGTTGGCGACGGCCACGCCCACCGCCATGATCGAGCCCATCAGCGACGAGACGTTCAGCGTGGACCCGGTGACCACCAGCATCCAGAGGATCCCCGCCAGCGCGCCCGGCAGCGCCATGATGATGATGAGCGGGTCGAGCCAGGACTGGAAGTTCACCACGATCAGCAGGTAGACGAGGGCGATGGCCAGGATCAGGCCGAAGCCCATCCCCTGGAAGGACGTCTTCATGGCCTCGCTCTGGCCGCGGACGCGGATGGCCACGCCGGGCGGCATCTTGCCGAGCGTAGCGATCTTCTTCTCGATGTCGGCCGACACGCCGCCGAGGCCCCGGCCGTCGACGTTGGCCAGCACGTCGATGACGCGCTGGACGGTGTAGTGGCTGATCACCGCCGGGCGGACGGTGCGGCCCACGTCGGCGACGTCGCCGAGCCGCGAGGCCACGACCGGCGCCGGGCGGCCCGTCACGATGTTGGACCTGGCGGGCAGCCCGGTGCGGATGCTGCCGCCCGCCTGGGGCGTGAGCGGGCTCTGCAGGAGGGTCTGCACGTCGTAGATCTTCTCCTGCGGCGTCTGGACGACCACGAAGTAGTTGACGAGGTTCTTCGGGTTGAGCCAGAAGTTCGGCGCGAACAGCGCGCTGGAGGCCAACGAGGTGAGCATGCTGGTGGCCACGTCCTTCTGACTCAGGCCCATCGTGGCCGCCTTCAGCCGGTCCATCTCGACCTTCAACGTCGGGTAGTCCATCACCTGCCCGATGTGCACGTCGGCCGTGCCCGGCACGCTCCGCACCATCGACTCGATCTTGAGGGCGATCGGGAAGGTCTGGTTGAAGTTGTTGCCCTCGACCTGGATATCGAGGGGCGCGGCCAGGCCGAAGTTCAGCACCTGGCTGATGATGTCGGCGGCCTGGAAGTAGAACTGGTTGCCGGGATGCTGCCCGGGCAGCACCCGGCGCAGCTCGCGGATGTAGTCCAAGGTGGGCGCGTGCTCGGGGTGGAGCGCGATCAGCACGTCGGCGTCCTGGGGGCCGATGTTGTCGGACTGGACGAAGGCGAGGTTGAAGAAGATCGGGAGCCCGATGTTCGTGCTGACGGAGTCCAGGTCGCGCGGGGGGATCACCTCGCGGATCGTCTCCTCGACGGCGGCCACCCGGCGCTCGGTCTCCTCCAGCCGCGTGCCCGCCGGCGCGCGCACGTGGAGCCGGATCAGCCCGGCGTCCACGGTCGGGAAGAAGTCCTCGCCCACGTACCTCACGAGCAGCATCGAGAGCCCGATGATCGTCGCCGCGCAGAGGAGCACGAACGCGCGCCGGGCCATGACCAGCCGGAGCATCCAGAAGTAGACGTCCCGCGCGGCGTCGATGGCCTGCTCCCGCCGGCGGTTGAAGCGCGCCAGCGGGCCGAGGCGGGCGGCGGGCTCGCCCGGGCCATGGTGCCGTTCGCCGCCGAGGATCGCCCGCGACATCATTGGCACCAGCGTCCGCGAGAGGAAGTACGAGGCCAGCATGGAGAAGACGACGGCATAGGCCAGCGGGGTGAACAGGTACCTGGCGGCGCCGGTGAGGAACAGCACCGGGAAGAACACGATGCAGATCGAGAGCGTGGAGACGATGGCGGGGACGGCGATCTGGGAGGCGCTGTCCAGCACCGCCACCGTGAGCGGCTTGCCGAGGCGGCGGTTGCGGTGGATGTTCTCCACCTCGACCGTGGCGTCGTCGACGAGCATGCCGACGGCGAGCGCGAAGCCGCCGAGGGTCATGATGTTGATGCTCTGCCCGGTCAGGAAGAGCCCGACCACCCCGACCATGATCGAGAGCGGGATCGAGATCGCGACGACGAACGTGCTCCGCCAGCTCCCGAGGAACACCAGGATCATCAGCGAGACGAGGATGGTGGCGATGACGGCCTCGCGGGCGACGCTCAGGATCGCGGCCCGCACGAACACCGACTGGTCGAAGCCGACCTTGAGCTGGAGCCCCGGCGCCTGCGCCATGATGCCGGGCAGCTTGTCGCGGACGGCCTGCACCACCTTGATCGTCGAGGCCGCCGGGTGCTTCAGCATCACGAGGAACGTGGACCGCTGGCCGTTGACCCGGACGATGTTGGTCTGGGGCGCGAAGCCGAAGTGGACACTGGCCACGTCGCCGATCCGGACCGGGGCGCCGTTGACGACCTTGATGGGGAGCTTGTTGAACTCCTCGGTCGAGTCCGGGCTGGAGTTGAGCCGGACGTCGTACTCCCGGTTGCCCATCTTGGCGGGACCGCCGGGCAGGATCAGGTTCGAGCTCAGGAGGGCGTTGACGACGTCGTTCGGGGAGGCGTTGTAGCCGGCGAGCTTCCGGGGATCGATGTCGACCGCGACCTGGGGGTTCTTGCCGCCGTAGGGGCCCGGGATCGACAGGCCCGGGATCGTGAACATCCGGGGCCGGATGAAGTTGAGGCCGTAGTCGAACAGCTGCTGCTCGGACCAGCCGTCCCCGCCCATCGCCACCTGCGCCACCGGGACGTTGGACGCGTTGAACTGGACGATGACGGGGGGCTGCATGCCCGGCGGCACGATGCGCAGGATGGTCTGGGAGATCGCGTTGATCTGGGCGATGCCGCCGGCGATGGTCGCCTCGGGCTGGAAGAAGACCTTGATCATGCCGATGCCCGCGATCGACGTGGACTCGATGCGCTCGATCGCGTTGACGGTCGTCGAGTACCCGCGCTCGTTGACGATGACGACGCGCTTTTCCATCTCCTCGGCGGAGAGGCCGGGGTACTGGAAGAGGGCGATGACGACCGGGATGTCGATGGCGGGGAAGATGTCGACGGTCATCCGGGTGAAGGTGAGGGCGCCCATCACCACGATCACGACGCAGAGCACCACCACCGTGTACGGGCGGCGGAGGGCGAGCCTGACGATCCACATTAAGCAGACCCCTCACGGTCCGGAAGCCGGTTACGCTGCTCTTTGAACGGGTCGGCGGGCGAAGTCGTCGCGGCCCGAGTGGCGGAGGTTGGGTAGCTCACGCGCGATGCTGACGCCGTTCTTTCCTCGTTCGCTCCATGCCTGGCCCGGGTTCGAGTGGCGAATCGCGCGGCTAATTGCAGGAAAATCTCACGACACGCGGCCCCTGTCAACCTCCCGGCCCGGCGCCCGTGACCCGCCCAGGCGTCCCGGTCCGCGCCGGCCCGTCTCCCAGGCTCCGCGCCAGGCGTCCGCGCGCCGGTGCTCGTTGCAAAGCGGTGGGGGGTGGCCTACCATCTGCCCGTATGTTCGGCTTGGCGCTGCCCGGACGCGGTCCTCTGGCGAAACCCGACATCCTCCTGAAGCTCGCGGAGCGCGCCGACGCGCTCCGGCTCGACTCCCTCTTCGTCACCGACCACGTCGTCCTCCCGGCGTCCGCCGCCCGGTCGACGTACCCGTACGCCCTGTCGGGGCAGCTCCCGGGCGGCGCGGACCAGGACTACCTCGAGCCCCTGGCCCTGATGAGCCATCTCGCGCGCGCCACGAAGCGCGTCCGCCTCGGCACGAGCGTCCTCGTGATCCCGTACCGCAATCCCGTCGTCGCCGCCAAGATGCTGGCCACGATCGACGTGCTGTCGGGCGGCCGCGTCATCCTGGGCGCCGGCGTCGGCTGGCTGCAGGAGGAGTTCGAGGCGCTGGCGGCGCCGCCGTTCGCCGAGCGCGGCCGGGTCACCGACGAGTACATCCGGGTCATGCGGGCGTGCTGGACCACGTCCCCCGCCAGCTTCGAGGGCCGCTACTACTCGCTGCGGGAGGTCTACGCGCTGCCTCGCCCCCGGCAGCCGGGCGGCATCCCGGTGTGGATCGGCGGGCACACCGACGCCGCCCTGCGGCGGGCGGGCGAGCTGGGCGACGCGTGGCACCCGATCGGCCTCCGGCCGCCGGCCCGGCTCGAGCCGCCGGAGTACGCCGCCAAGGTCAAGCAGCTCCACGCCTGCGCCCGCGCGGCCGGTCGCGATCCCGCCGCGATCGCGCTGACGTTCCGCGCCCCCCTGCAGGTGCTTCCGAGCCGGACCAAGGCGCCCGGCGGCGACCGGCCGCTCTTCCAGGGCACCGCCGCCCAGGTCATCGACGACCTCCGGCAGTACCAGGCGCTCGGCGTCTCGCACTTCGTCTTCGACGCGGTCGCGCAGGACCTGAAGGGAGTGCTGACGATCGTGGAGCGCTTCGCCGCCGACGTCCGCCCGAAGCTCCGGCGTGCGACCCGATGATGCGGAGCGAAGCGGAGCGCTCCGTCTGGCAAGCTCCGCGGCATGGCCGTGCGAGCTGCAGCCCCGCAATTCGAGCCGAGCGGCGTCGGCGAGTCCCTGGCGAGCCCGCCGCGAGGCGAGGCCCGAGTTGGTTCGAGCCGAGTGGCGTCGGCGAGTCCCCCGTGAGCCCGTCACGAGGCGAGGCCCGAGGCAGTTCGAGCCGAGTGGCGCCGGCGAGTCCTTAGTGAGCCCGCCACGAGGCGAGGCCCGAGTGGATCGAGGCGAGCCGGTAATCCGGAACGAGCGAAGCGGCGTCGCTGGTGATGAGGCGGTGGGGAAAATCTCCCAGACCGGCCCATGACGCCTGCCAACGCTCTTACCGCCGACGCCTCGGCCTTCGTCGCCGAAGGCCGGGTCGCGCGGCTCGGCACCGCCGACGCGCGCGGCCGGCCCCTGGTCGTCCCCGTCTGCTACGCCTTCGACGGCCGGCGCTGGTACTCCGCCATCGACGGCAAGCCCAAGCGCGCGACCGGCCGGCCCCTCGAGCGCGTCCGGAACATCGAGGCGAACCCGCGGGTGTCGGTCCTGATCGACCGCTACGACGAGGACTGGCGGCGGCTCCGCTACGTGATCATCCAGGGCCAGGCGGAGCTGCTCGCGGACGGCGAGGAGTACGCCTACGCGCTCGGGCTCCTCACCGCCAAGTACCCGCAGTACGCGCAGGTCCCGGTGGGCCGCGCCGGCGACCTCGTGATCCGCGTGACGCCGGAGTCGTTCCGGCAGTGGATCTGGGCGGCGTGATCTCGCCCGCGCGCGCGGTCGAGCTGATCGCGGGTCCGCCGGCGGCGCTGCCGGATCTCCTCGCCGAGGCCGCCGCCGTCCGCGACCGCGGGCGGAGCCGCCGGGTGACGTTCTCGAAGAAGGTCTTCGTCCCCCTCACCACGCTCTGCCGCGACTACTGCGGCTACTGCGCGTTCCGCCGCGATCCGGGCGAGCCCGGCGCGCACACGATGACGCCCGAGGAGGTGGTGGCCCTCGCGCAGGCGGGGGGCCGCATCGGGGCGAAGGAGGCGCTCTTC
>JACQCN010000082.1 GCA_016201575.1 Candidatus Rokuibacteriota bacterium
AGCGAGCGGCCGCGGAACTCGGCCTCGACCTTCGCGGGCTCGATCGGGCGGGGCTGGAACACGGCGCATCCGGCCAGGAGCCCGGCGACGACGAGCGCGGGCCACCCCTTGGCGCCGGGCGCCGGCAGCGCCACCGTCAACGGATGGCCGCGCCTCTACCAGGCCGCTGAAAACGGCCCGATCTACTCGGGCCTCGCCTCCCAGCGGGCGCGCGACAGTCTCGCTGCCGCTGCTCGGCTCGAACTGCGGTCGTTGGCTCGGTCGCTCCTCCCTGGCAGGCGTTATGCGGCATACGCCTCAGTCGTCGCGATCGACTCGGGCCTCGCCTGGCGGCTACGCCGCTCAGCTCGAAAGGCCGCACCGCCTCGCATCCGGACCGTTTTGAGCCGCCTGGCGCGCTCTTCGTCATCTTGCTAGACGGCATTATTCACGAACGGCGATGGCGCGACCGGGCGGGTGGCGCAGGGGGCGGTCCCCGCGGGGCCGCGCGCAGTGGGCCCCGCGGGGGCCGCGCCCTGCGCCAGGACCCGCCCGCCACCCGCGACTACCGTTCGTGAATAATGCAGGTTAGACGGCATCGAGCGGCGGCACCTCGGGAATCAGCCCCGCGCGATGGGCCCGGGTGAAGAGGTGCTCGAGCGCCCGCCGTCCCTCGGGGCCGAGCTGCACCGTGTAGTCGTTGACGTACATGAGGACGAAGCGGCGGCAGGTCTCCTTGTCGATGCCGCGGCCGTAGCGCATCGCGTGCGCGAGCGCCTCGTCGACGTGGGCGTGGGCGTAGGCGATCGAGTCGCGGAGCCCCTGCGAGAGCGCACGGTGGGTGGCGTCGCCGAGGTCCCGCCGCATCACGTTGACTCCGAGAGGCAGCGGCAGGCTCGTCTCTCGCTCCCACGACCGGCCGAGATCGAGCACCCGGGCGAGCCCCATCGCCTGGTAGGTGATCTGACCCTCGTGGATCAGCAGCCCGAGGTCCGCCTGCCCCTCGAGCACGGCGTGGGGGATCTTGTCGAAGGGGACGACGGTCGTCCGCGGCCGGCCGCAGTAGAGCCGCAGCAGGAGCGCGGCGGTGGTGTGCTCGCCGGGGATCGCCACAACCCGCCGCTCGATCTCCCGCGGGTCGAGCGCCTCGCGGGCGACGAGGATGGGACCGTAGCCCTTGCCCATGGAGGCGCCCGGATCCATCAGCCGGTACCGGGCCGCGATGCCCGGATAGGTCGCGGCCGAGACCGCGGTCACCTCCAACTCGCCGGTCCGCGCGCGCCGGTTCAACGACTCGATGTCCTCGAGCACGTGCGCGACCTCGACACCCGGGACCGTGACCTTTCCCGCCGTGAGCGCGTAGAACATGAACGCGTCGTCGGGATCCGGGCTGTGGCCGATTCGGATCAGCGCCAATGCGTCCCCCTGGTCGGCGCCGCCGCGGAGGCGCCGGCGCCGCCCCTGAGGCTACCACAGAGTCCGATCAGGCACGCGCCGGCGGCGGGGGCCAGTGATCCGGGACGCGGACGGCCTCCTGCTCGCCGGGCCACGGGGGCACGGTCACGATGAAGAACGTGAGCGGCTCCGCGCCCGGGTTGCGGAACTGGAAGTGCGTCCCGAGGGGAATCGTGAGCGCCACGCCCGGCTCGACGCCGACCACCTCTTCCCGGCTCCCCTGCTGGCGCCACACCTGGCCGCGACCGCCGAGGACGTACCAGATCTCCTCGACCGTCCGGTGCCGGACGGCGAACGAGACCCCGCCGGGCGGCAGCGTCCCGTGCGCCGCGCTGCCGCCGCGCAGGCCCGGCAGCAGCCGGATCTCGGAGCCGTCGGGCGCCAGGGCATCGAACGCGGGACCGGCCCGCTCCGTCTCGAACGCGCGCGTCTCGCTCATCCCTGATCCTCCCGCGGCCGAGTCTACCAGTGGGGACGAACCGGAGCGGTGGCGAGACGAGCCGGCGCGACGCCGGCCGGACGGTTACCGGAACGCGAGGTCGAGGGCGAGGTCGATGTCGTGCAGGCGGTGCTTCACGGTCGTCATCTCCAGCATGTCGAGCGTGAGGCGGAACTGCTCGAAGCTGAGCGGCTTGCGGATGAAGTCGAGCGCGCCGAGGCTCAGG
>JACQCN010000083.1 GCA_016201575.1 Candidatus Rokuibacteriota bacterium
CCTGCCGCGCCACCCGCCCGGCTCCCCGTGGTGCCCTTCGTGAATACTGCGCGCTAGACCACCCGTTCCAGGGGCTCCACAGGATACATCACCGGTTCGAGCCCTGGGGGGATGCTCGAAGGGGGCCTCGACGGCCCCCTTCGAATGTTCAGTAGCCGCGGACCGGCTCCGCCTTCGACGTCGGCGTCTCCGTGATCACGCCGCAGGCGATCCGGGCGCCGGCGTTGCCCGCGGGGTCGGTCTTGAAGTCGTCAGGCGCCGCGTGCACCACGAGGGCGCTGCCGTCTGCGTCCAGGAGGGAGTTGGCCCCGGTGCTCAGGGTGACGCGCTCGTTCATGGTCTCCATGCGCCCGCGCCCGTCGGGTCCGATCGTGATGTTCGGGAGGTCGCCGGCGTGCGGGCCCTCCGGGTTCAGGAGGCCGTGCTGGCGCCGGCCGGGGTTGAAGTGCGGGCCGGCGGAGGCGAATGCCGGCGGCTCGCACCGGCCCACGGCGTGCACGTGCACCGCGTGCTCGCCCGGCGGCATGCCGGTCATCTCGAGGACCATGTGGACGCCGCTGCCCACCTCCTCGAGCCGGGCCGTGCCGACGGGCTGCCCGATCGCGTTCCGCAGGTCGGCGGTCGCGTTGGCCGGCCCGCGGATCAGGCGACGACGCGGGTTACGGGAGCTGGTAGCCCTTCTTCCCGACCCGGATCTTGTAGACGTTCTTGCCGGAGGTCAGGTAGAGCAGGTTCGCGTCCGTGCCCCGGCCGAAGCCCACGTTGGTCGGGAGCTCCTTGCCGGTGGAGATGTGCGCGAGCTCGCGGCCGTCCGGCGCGTACACCGTCACGCCCGGACGGTGCTCGCAGCGCTCGACCACCCACGCGTTGCCCTCCTCGTCGGCCACGACCCCGTCGGGCCCGGCGCACGCCGGCGTGCGGTCCTTGCTGTAGTCCTTGAAGAAGCGGCGGTTGCTGACGGTCCCGTCGGGAGCGAGGTCGTACACGAACAGGGCGTGCGTCCCCTGCAGCGTCTTCTCGCCCTCCTTCAGGTTCTGGAACTCCCACCAGCCGTTGTCGTTGCTCACGACGTAGAGCCGCTTCTGGTCCGGCGACACCAGGATGCCGTTGCACTTGCCGCAGTCGGTGGCGATGCGGTGCACCGAGCCGTCCGGGTCCAGGCGGTAGGCGGCGACGCCCGCCTGCTCGATCGGCTCGTGGCCGAGGTAGCGCGGATCGGTGAAGTAGATGCGGCCCTTCTCGTCGATGCTGATGTCGTTGAGCGCGTTGTAGGGCCGGCCCTCGAAGAGCCCGGTCAGGATCCAGCTCCGGCCGGTCTTCATGTCGGTCTTGACGAGCGCGCGCCCGCCGTAGTCGGCTCCGAGGGCGGCGATCATGTTGCCGTCGCGGTCGAACTTCAGCCCGTTGGACATGCCGCTCGGCGAGCGGTAGATCGAGGCCTCGTTGGTCCGCGGGTCGTACTTCCAGATGTTGCCGGCCTGGATGTACTTGCCCGAGGGGTCCTTGCAGAACTTCGAGAAGGTGATGTCGCTGAAGTAAATCATTCCATCGTGACCGGCGGCGACGCCCTCGGTCAGCATGCAGCCGCCGTCGAAGATCCGGTCGAGCCTCGCCCCGGGCGGGACGACGCTCGAATCGCCAGTGGGCGGCGGGAATCCGGGATCGACGGCGAGCGCGGGCGGCGTGAGCGCGAGCCCGACGAGCGCCAGGACGGCGAGGGTGAAGATGCTTCGCTTGACGACTCCCATGGTGCCCTCCCTTTCGGTGAGGCGTGGTGTGAGCGGGGACCAGCGTGCTGCCGAGGAATGGGATACTAGACCCGGCCCCGGGGGGAGTCAATGCGCAGGCGGCCGATGTATCATGCTGTGCCGGGGGAGTACGAGCCACCCAGGTCGAAGGAGACGCGCATCATGCCCAGGGTCCTGAGCGAGGCGCAGGTGGAACGGTACCGCGAGGACGGCATCGTGTTTCCCATCCCGGCCCTGTCGCCGGCCGAGGTCGCGCGGTTCCGCGACGCCTTCTACGACCTGGAGGCCCGGCTCGGCGGCAAGCCCTCGGCGCGACAGCTCTCGCAGACTCACCTCTACTTCCGCTGGGCGTACGACCTCGCCGCGCATCCGCGGGTGCTCGACGCCGTCGAGGACGTCCTCGGGCCCGACATCCTGATCTGGACCGTGTCGATCTTCCCCAAGCACCCGCACGACCCCGCCTACATCTCGTGGCACCAGGACGGCACTTACTGGGGGCTCACCTCCACGCAGGTCGCCACCGCCTGGATCGCGCTCACCGACAGCACCGTGGAGAACGGCGGCATGCGCGTGGTGGCCGGCTCCCACAAGCGCCCGATCCTGCCCCACAAGGAGACGTGGGCGAAGGACAACCTGCTGAGCCGCGGCCAGGAGATCCAGGTCGACGTGCGCGACGAGGACGCCACCGACGTCGTCCTGCGCGCGGGCGAGCTGTCGCTCCACCACGTCAACATCATCCACGGCTCGAACCCGAACCGCGCGGACGGCCGGCGCGTCGGCTTCGCCGTCCGCTTCGTCACCCCGGAGGTCGCGCAGGTCGGCGAGCGGGTGACGGCGGTGCTCGCGCGCGGCCGTGACGGCTACCATCACTTCGACCTGCTCCAGGAGCCGCCGGGCGGGACGGTGGAGGACGCCATCGCCGCGCAGGCCGCGGCCGCGCGCCGGCTCCACGAGGCGCTGACCCGGACGCCGCCGGCCGCGGGGATGTAGGCCGGCCCGTGGAGACCAGCGCCGCCGTCCTCCACGAAGTCGGCAAGCCGCTCGTGGTCGAGCGCGTCGAGATCGCGGCGCTCAAGCCCCGCGACGTGCTGGTGCGGATCGGGGCCAGCGGGCTCTGCCACACGGACTTCGAGGTCATGCGCGGGTCGCTCCCGCTCCCGCTGCCGATCGTCCTCGGGCACGAAGGCGCCGGGGTGGTGGAGGCGGTGGGCAACGAGGTCACGCGGGTGCGGCGCGGCGACCACGTCGTCTGCTCCTGGAGCCCGAACTGCGGTCACTGCTTCTACTGCGACCAGGGGGAGCCCATCCTGTGCGAGCCGCTGGTGGCCGCGGTCGGCGCCGGGACCCTGCCCGACGGGCAGTCGCGGCTCAGTCTCCGCGGCGCCAGGCTCCACCACTTCTCCGTGGTCTCGTCGCACGCCCAGCACAGCGTCGTCCCCGAGGCCGGCGCGGTGCCGGTGCCCAAGGAGGTGCCCTTCGACCGCGCCTGCCTGATCGGCTGCGGCGTCATGACCGGTGTGGGCGCGGCCGTCCGCGTGGCGCGCGTGGCGCCCCGGTCGAGCGTGGTCGTGGTCGGCTGCGGGGCCGTCGGTCTCAACGTGCTGCAGGGCGCGCGGCTGGCGGGCGCGCGGACGATCATCGCGGTCGACGTCAGCGAGCGCCATCTCGCCATGGCGCCCGGCTTCGGCGCCACGCACACGGTGCACGCCGGCCGGGAAGACCCGGCGGCGGCGGTGCGCGCGCTCACGGGCGGGCGGGGAGCCGACTACGCCTTCGAGGCCGCCGGCAACGAGGCGAGCCTCCAGCACACGCTGGAGGCGGCGCGGCCGGGCGCCGCCGTCGTCATCCTCGGCAAGACCGCCGTCAGCGCGAAGGTCTCGCTCCGCTTCGGCTCGCTGATGGGCGAGAAGCGCATCGTCCGCTCGAGCTACGGCGGCGCCCGGCCGCGCGTCGACTTCCCGCGGCTCGCCCAGGCCTACCTCGACGGCGCGCTCCGCCTGGACGAGCTGATCACCCACCGCCTCACGCTCGCCGACATCAACGCCGGCTTCGAGGGCATGGAGCGCGGCGAGGTGACGCGCGCGGTCGTCGTGTTCTAGGACCTCGGAGGGGGGCTTCGCCCCCCTTCCGAACCTCCCCCCGGGATTGCGCCGGCGGAGCCGGCGCGCGAACGGAGGTTAGTCCGACACGCTTCTAGCCGGGAGGCGAAGGCCCGGGGCCGGGCGAGGCAAGAGGGCCGGGGCCGCCCACCCCCAAAACCGAGAGGAGAGGTCAACATGCACGTCGGCATGGCCACGGTCTTTCAGAATCCCCGCCGGGCGCGGAGCGACTTCGACGTCTACCGGGCCGAGCTGAAGCTCGCCGACCTCGCCGAGCCGCTGGGCTTCGAGTCGATCTGGGGCGTCGAGCACCACTTCACCGACTACACGATGTGCCCGGACGTGCTCCAGTTCCTCACCTACATGGCCGGGCGAACGGAGCGGCTGCTGCTCGGCTCGATGGTCGTCGTGCTCCCGTGGCACGATCCGCTCCGCGTCGCCGAGCAGGTCGCGATGCTCGACAACATTTCCAACGGCCGCCTGGTCCTCGGGCTGGGGCGGGGCGCCGGCAAGGTCGAGTTCGACGGCTTCCGCCTGCCGATGGAGGAGTCGCGCGCGCGGTTCGTCGAGTCGGCGCAGATGCTGCTCGAAGGGCTCGAGCGAGGCTGGTGCGAGTACCAGGGACGCTTCGTCACGCAGCCGCGCGCGGCGATCCGGCCCGCGCCGTTCAAGTCGTTCCGCGGCCGGACGTACGCGGCGGCCGTCTCGCCGGAGTCCTCGCGCATCATGGCCGAGCTCGGCTTGGGGATCCTCATCATCCCGCAGAAGCCCTGGAAGGAGGTCGCCCGGGAGCTCGACACTTACCGCGGGATCTACCGCGAGGTGAACGGCACCGAGGCGCCGCCCCCGGTGGCCGCGGGCTGGGTTTTCTGTGACGAGAACCCCGACCGCGCCCGGGAGCTGGCGCGCCGGTACATCGGCGGGTACTACGAGACGGTCCTCGAGCACTACCAGTTCGCCGGGGATCATCTCGCGAAGACCAAGGGGTACGAGTACTACGGCAAGATGGCGGAGAAGATCGCGACCTACGGCACCGACACCGTGATCGACTTCTTCATGAACCTCCAGGTGTGGGGCACCCCCGGGCAGTGCTACGAGAAGATCGTCGAGATCCGCGAGCGGGTCGGCAACGACACGTTCGTCGGCGTCTTCAGCTACGCGGGGATGCCGTACGACGAGGCGGAGCGGAACGTGCGGCTCTTCGCCCGCGAGGTGAAGCCCGCGCTCCAGAAGCTCCGGCCGGAGCCGGCCGCGGCCTCCCGGGTGGGGCCGGGCGGGGGCAAGGAGCTCGACGTGGGACTCGTCGGGTCGTGAGCCGGGGGCACGGTTCCACCGCCGAAGCCGGTCAGTACCGGGCGTCAGGGGGCTTGTCCCCTTTCGGCCAATCCTTGTCCTTGCCGGGGAAGTCCGGCCGCGGCTGTCGCGTGAAGTAGGCGGCGACGTCGTACGCCTCTTGATCGCTGAGCGTGTTGTCCTGCCCGTATGGCATGTTGGCCTTGACGAACGCCGCCGCCGTGTTCAGCCGCGCCATTCCCGCCCCGATGTTGAACGATTGCGGTCCCCACAGCGGGGGGAAGACATAGTCGCCGTTCGGCCCCAGCAGCCCTTGCCCGTCCGCACCGTGACAGGCCGCGCACTTGCTGGCGTGGATCCGCTGCCCGTTGCGCTCGTCCGGCGCGCGGTCCGGCTTCATCTTGAGGAAGCCGCGCCCGGGGAAATCGACCCCGGTCGGCACGTCCCTGGAGAGCCACCACATGTAGGCGAGGATCGCGCGCATCTCGCCGCCGTCCCGGGGCAGGGCCTTGCCGTTCATCGAGCGCTCGAAGCAATCGTTCACGCGGTCTTCCAGGAGATTCACCTTCGCGTTGCGGCTTCGGTACTCGGGGAAGACGCCCCAGATCCCGACCCATGGCGAGGAATAGGCTCTCCGTCCCTTGTCCAGATGGCAGCTCGTGCAGCTCAGGGCATTTCCGACGTACTCCTTCGCGGCGACGCGAGTCTGGGTCAGGATCCGCTCGCCGTATCGAATCGCCTCACCCAGCGGACCGTCGGGAAGGACGTCCCCGGCGGGCGCGGGCCGCCTGCTCGCCGGCGACGCGCCGGCGCGCTGCGCGCTGCTCTGACCGGGAGCCAGGCTCGCGTGTGACAGCAGGAGACCGACGCCCAGAACCGACGCGATTGCCAATCGAGACGTCATCGCTCATCCCGCTCGTCCGGACGTCGGAGCGGCCGCTCTCCTCAGGGCGAGATTCCCGCCGCGGCGAGCAGACTGGCCTGCCGCAGCAGGATGACCAGGCCGACGGCGGCCACGAGCGCCGCGAAGGCTTGGCGGAGGCGCTCGGCGCGCACGCGGCGCGCGGCGACTTGACCCACGAACATCCCCGCTCCCGCGCAGGCCACGAACTCGGCGGTGAGCACCCAGTCGATCTGCGCCTGGCCCAGGTGGCCGAGCAGCCCGGAGGTGCTGCTGAGCGCGATCGTGGCCAGCGATGTCCCGATGGCGTCCTTCATCGGCAGCCGGCCCGCCCAGAGCAGCGCGGGGACGATCACGAAGCCGCCGCCCACGCCGAGAAACCCGGTCAGGACGCCGACCCCGAACCCCACCGCGACCATGGCCGCGAAGCGGGGCTCGACCCAGTCGAGCGCGACCGGTTCGCGCCGCTTCCGCGCCATCGAGACCGCCACGATCAGCATGAGGATCGCGAACAGCGTGAGGAGCCACCGCTCTGACACGCGCTGCGTCAGGCGCGCCCCGAGCAGGGCGCCCACGATCCCGGCACCCCCGAACACGAGCGCGGTCCGGAGCCGCACGAGCCCGAGCCGCGCGTAGAGGAGCGTCCCGAGGGCGCTGACCATGCCCACCACGACCAGCGACATGGTGATGGCGGCCTGGGCGGGGACGCCGGCCACGTAGACGAGGATGGGGACCGTCAGGATGGAGCCGCCGCCGCCCAGGAGGCCGAGCGAGACCCCCGCCAGCAGGCTGAGTGCGAGCGCGACCGGGATCATCTACGAGAACAGCGCCACCAGCGTGTCTTCGCCGATCTGCCCGAGCGAAGCACCCGGGGCAGGCGCCGCGAGCCCGAGGGCCGGGCCCGCGGCCCACCCGGACCCCGGCGCGACGACAATCGCGTCATACATGTCGGTTCACTCCTTCGCGCCGACGACACCCCGAGGCGGTGACGCCGGCGCGCATGACGTCGACGCTGCCGTGATGGTCTCCTGCGGCTCAGCCGGCGAAGCAGTAACTGCAGCCGCGCTGCTGCGCGCGATTGACCGCCCACACCCCCGACGGCACGACCTGCATACCGGGCAGGACGGCGGCGAGCCAGTCCCGGCGCACCTCGTCGGGGTTCATGCTCATCTTCTTGGCCACCAGACCGCTGTAGAACGTGATCGCCATGTTACAGGCGCCGAAGAGCACCCCGCTCGCCAGCAGCTCGTCGATGCTCATGCCGGGCAGCGGCAGCTCGCCAGGCGCCGGCTTGTAGAACATGTTCCGCACCGACGGGGCGTTGGTCTTGGCGTCGGTGATGTTGAACACCTCGCCGAGCTTGTACTTCGCCCACGCGCCGTCGGCCAGGGCGAAGGGGATGGAGCTTCAAGTCGAGCATGGCGGCTTCCCCCTTGTGGAATGAAACAGCGAGCACTTCGGCGACCGAGGCCCGGGAGCGTGAGCGCTGTCCGGGGCTTATGTGTCAGGACGGTGGCCAGACTGTATTGCTCCCGGCGGCCGATGTCAACCGGCCCATGGACCACGGAGACGGCCCGGCGGCCGCTACCCGGGCGCTGGCCCGTCCACAGTCTGAACGCGCGGATCAGGCTCGAGCCACGTCGCGATACGGATGATGGATCAACCGCCCATGACGAGACCGCCGTCGACGTTGATGGCCTGGCCCGTCATGTAGTCGGAGTCGGCGCTGGCCAGGAAGACGACGGTGCCCGTGAGGTCCTCGGCGCGCTCCGGCCGGCCGAGCGGGATGCCGGCGATGCGGCGCTTCCAGGCCTCGCCGCGCGCCCAGCCCTCGAGCGCCGTCCACTCCGCGTCGATCTGCTCCCACATCGGCGTCTCGACGACACCGGGGCAGAGCGCGTTGGAGGTGACGCGATGGGGCGCGAGCACGGAGGCCGCCGTCCGCGTGACGCTCACCACGCCCGCCTTGGAGGCCGAGTACGGCCCGAGCAGCGCCTGGCCGCCGCGGTAGGCGGCGATGGAGGCGGTCTGGATGAGCTTGCCGCGCAGCTCGGAGCCCGGGATCGGGTCCTGCTTCACCATCTGCCGCGCCACCGCCTGCAGCACGAAGAAGACGGCGCGCAGGTTGACGGTCATGATGCGGTCCCAGTCGGCTTCCGTCACGTCGAGCAGGGGCTTGGTCTGGATGACGCCGGCGTTGTTGAAGAGGACGTCGAGCCGGCCCCAGCGCGCGTAGGCGGCGTCGACCATGCGCTCGATGTCGGCCGCGCGCGTGACGTCGGCCGCGATCGCGTGCTGCCCCAGCTCGGCCGCGAGCTTCTCCGCGCCGGGCCCGTTGACGTCGGCGAGCAGCAGCCGCGCGCCCTCCGCGTCGAGCCGGCGCGCGCACGCCGCGCCGATGCCCGACGCCGCTCCCGTGATCAGCACCGTCCGTCCGTCCAGCCGTCCGCTCATTGTCCTGGACCTTCCCTTCCTGGGTTGGGCGACGGCCCGAGGATGGGCCGAAGCCCGGCGCGCGTCAAGATGGGGGCCGGGAAATCCTTCAGGCCCCCCGCGGCCCTGACGCCATAATCGAGACAGCGGCGACACGCGCCCGGTGCCGGAGTCGCACCGGCAGCCTTTCTGGCCATCCGCGGCCATCCGACGGATCGATACGGGAGGGCGTATGGTGTGGATGCTGGTCTGGAGCCTGGTCGGGCTCGCGTTCCTGGCGGCGCCCATCGTGACGTTCATCATGATGCTGGAGCTGCGTGACCGCGTGCGGC
>JACQCN010000119.1 GCA_016201575.1 Candidatus Rokuibacteriota bacterium
ATGATGGCCAGCATCTTGGTCGGGATGCTGAAGCCTGGCCACGACCAAGAGCGGTTCACGGCAGGGGGCTTCGTTTTTGGCCCCCGTTCGGACGCGGCGACCTCGCGCTCCGCGCGACTCGGTCAAAGGGCCATAGCGATCGGACACCGCCATCGTCCTCACCGATGAGCCATCCGCGATCGCGATCGTGGATCAGGTGTCCCATCCGGCGCCCACGAACCTTCAGTGTTGGGAGACTGTCTCCCCTCGGTTTTGGGTTGTCAAGGGGAGAGTGAGAAGAGTGAGACGCGAATGACGCCTCGGCGCCGCGACCGCTCGCCCGAAAATCTCGTCGGCGCCGAGCGCCAGGTTGGGGGAAGGCCTCCGCCGTCACCGGCTGGCCGCGCTCGACCACGCGGACGTCGCGGTAGCCCTCGGCGGTCGGGTGCCGGTGGACCTCCAGCCGGTTGCGGGTCAGGTCCAGCAGCCAGGCCTCGCGGATCGCGTAGCGCGAGTAGAGCGGCATCTTGATCCGGCAATCCATCTCGAGGGTCAGCTGGCTCCGGTAGGACCTCGCGCAGAAGTCGGCGCGCGGCCGCAACAGCGCGAGATCGGGCTGCAGCTCCGAGTAGGCGGGGCGCCGGACAGGGTTGCGGACCTGGACGACCGCGCGGGCGCCACCGGCCGAACCGCGAGGCTCGCGGGAGCCCTCAGCCGGGCGGGTTGTCGAGGCGTGTCAGATAGCCTCGGACCGGAACCAGCCGCTTCGCGACAGGATCGACAGCGAGAGCGAACTCTTCCAGGGTCACCGCGCCCAGGAGCGCCGGGCCTCCGTTGGGGCCGATCAGGCAGAACGTGGGACCTTCCTGCCCTTCCAGGTCCAACCCGGCGACGCCGAGCGGCCACTCTTCCCCGCGGCCGTCGGCCAACAGAATCCGCCGGGTACCGATCGGTCGGCAGCCGATGGCGTCGGCAACCCGTCTCGGCAGGGTGGTATAGGTTGCACCCGTATCGACGCGGGACAGCTCAGCGAGCGGGTCGTCGATGGGCAGCCGGCAGACGACCGAAGTATCCGTTCAAAGACACTTGAACCCGACGCCGCGCTGGGGTACACGTGAGAGCGAGAGCATCAGCGGACGAAAATTCACCCATGACTGCCGGCGAATACCAGCAGCTCGTCGACTTCCTCGGCCGCCAGTTCACCCAGATCGACCGGCGGTTCGAGTCCATCGAACAGCGCCTTGCCGTGAGCGACCAGCGGCAGGTGACGTTCGACGAGCGCTTCAAGGCCATCGATCAACAGTTCGGCGCCATGGACCGGCGGCTCGTGTCGATGGAGCAGCGCTTCGAGGCGCGGTTCGACGCCGTCGACCAGCAGCTCCGGGACATCGTGGGACACCTGGACGCGATCTACCGGCGCCTCGAAACACTCGAGCAGGAGTACCACGCCATCACGCAGGGGCTCCGGCGGATCGAGGCCCTGCTCGTGGACGAGCGGACCCGGCGGGAGATCCTCGAGCGCAGCGTCCAGGATCTGAAGCGCCAGGTCGCCGCCCTCCAGGAACGCATCGAGGAGATCGAGCGCAGGATCCACGAATAAGGCGGCGCTCGGGGTGGAGCGGAGAGCCGCGGCCGCGGCGTGATCCGTGGAGCGCGGCTCCCGGTTCAGCCGAGATGTCGGAGTTCTCAGCCGGGCAGGCCGTCAGGGCGTGTCAGACAGCCTCGGACCGAAACCAGCCGCTTCCCGACAGGATCGACGGCGACGGTGAACCGCCGGCGGGCGAGAAGATCCCTCATCCCCGCCCCCGCGGGACAGACACGACGGAGCCGCGCCCGCGGAGCAGCCGGGTCGCGGCTCCGGGAGCCACGGCGACGCCTCGGGGCGTGTTGGACTGACCCCCGTTCGAGCGCCGGCTCCGCCGGCGCAATCGGAGGGGGGGAGGCTCCTAGATGTCGAAGTAGAGCGCGAACTCCCAGGGGTGCGGCCGCAGGCGCACCGGGTCCACCTCGTTCTTCCGCTTGTAATCGATCCAGGTCTCGATGACGTCGGGCGTGAACACGTCGCCCTTGAGGAGCCAGTCGTGCGACTTCTCGAGGTTGTCCAGCACGATGTCGAGCGCGCCGGGGAGCTGCTTGATCTTCTTCGCCTCCACCGGCGGCAGCTCGTAGAGGTCCTTGTCGACGGGCTTGCCGGGGTCGATCTTGTTGGCGATGCCGTCGAGCCCCGCCATCAGGCACGCCGCGAACGAGAGGTAGGGGTTACAGGTGTTGTCTGGCGTGCGAAACTCGATCCGCTTCGAGCCTTCGCTCCTCGAGTAGACCGGGATTCGAACGCAGGCCGAGCGGTTGCGCTGGCTGTAGACCAGGTTGATGGGCGCCTCGTAGCCCGGCACCAGGCGCTTGTAGGAGTTGGTGGAGGGCGCGATCAGCGCCAGCAGCGCGGGCGCGTGCTTCAGGATGCCCCCGATGTAGTAGAGGCAGGTCTTCGAGATGTCGGCGTAGCCGCCCCGCTCGTAGAAGAGGTTCTTGCCGTTCTTCCAGAGCGACTGGTGGGTGTGCATGCCGGAGCCGTTGTCCTGGAAGAGCGGCTTCGGCATGAAGGTGGCGGTCTTCCCCCACTTCCGCGCCGTGTTCTTGGCACAGTACTTGTACCAGAGCACCTTGTCGGCCATCTTGGTGAGCGTGTCGAAGCGCATGTCGACTTCGGTCTGCCCGGCCGTCGCCACCTCGTGGTGATGGACCTCGATCCGGACGCCCACGCTCTCGAGCGCCAGCACCATGTCCGACCGGATGTCCTGGAACTTGTCCATGGGCGGGACCGGGAAGTAGCCCTGCTTGTAGCGCGGCTTGTAGCCGAGGTTGGGCCGGTCCTCCGTCCCCTCCTTGCCGGAGTTCCAGAAGCCGGCCTCGGAGTCGATGAAGTAGTAGCCGGCGTTGTAGGTCTGGTCGAAGCGGATCGAGTCGAAGAAGAGGAACTCCAGCTCGGGCCCGATGTACACGGTGTCGGCCACGCCCGTCTTCTTGACGTAGGCCTCGGCCTTCTGCGCGATGTAGCGGGGGTCGCGCGTGTACCACTTGCCCGTGACCGGGTCCTTCACATTGCAGATGAGGACAAGGGTGGGGACGGCGGTGAAGGGATCCATGACCGCGCTCGCCGGGTCCGGGATCAGCAGCATGTCCGACTCGTCGATGGTCTGGA
>JACQCN010000076.1 GCA_016201575.1 Candidatus Rokuibacteriota bacterium
GGGCAGGCGGATGTCGAGCAGAACAAGGTCGGGACGATCGCGGCGGACGCACTGAAGCGCGTCCTCGCCATCGACCGCTTCGAGAACGGCGTATCCCTGCTCCCCGAAGTGTTCATCGAGCAGCCTGCGGATCTCCTCCTCGTCATCGACCACGAGAATCGTGCTCACTGTCCCTCCTCCCAGGCTCGAACCCCGCGGAGACCGATGCTGGCCGTGGCTCGAATCGAGCACGGTAGACCGCAACATCGATGCCACTACGATAACCTCCTAAAATCACGAAGCTGGGCTGGAGGAGCCTCTACGCTCTGGGCCTTTTGGGCATATGCGAATGACGAGTCCGTGCCAACATGCTCGCCTCGTGACAGAATGATCGGCTGCCAATGGGGCGGACCCCTGATCTAGGCAGGATCGAGCCTCACGTCTTCCGTTGGGCGCGGTGCCAGGGTCACCGCACTGAACCCTCGCGACACCACCCCATCAATCATCAGCCGCAGGTGGATGTGATACTGCGGCAGACCCACCAAGTCTTCGAGAGAGAATTCCGGGAAAAACTCGCCGGCCAGGATCTTCGCGTCCTGCACGCCCACCCGGAACGCGATCAAGGTCCCCACGTTTCCAAGGAGCGCCACCTGGATGCGCTCGTCGAGCTGCTCGAGATGCCGGCGGGCCATGATCAATCCGAGCCGGTACTTCCGCGCCTCCAAACGAGGCCCGAGCGAGGCTGACCGGGACCGGCGAGCTGAAATAAGAAGGGCGGGTAACCCTTGAATTTCTTCGGTTACCCGCCCGAATCGTTGGTGGGCAGGGACGGGATTGAACCGCCGACACCAGGATTTTCAGTCCTGTGCTCTACCAACTGAGCTACCTGCCCACCAGACGCACGAGAATACCAGAGGGCGCTGGAGGAGTCCAACGAGGCGGGCCGGCCGGCGCTACTTGACGACGGTGATGGCGCCGATGGCGCCCGACTTCTGCAGCAGCAGCGTGACGATGATGACGTCGCCCTCGCGCAGCTCCCGCTTGAGGTCGTAGAGCTGGATATGCCGGTCCTCGGAGGCCAGGGGCACCATGGTGGCCGCCGGTATCACGATGTGGTCGATCGTCCCGTCGCGGCTGCGCAGCTCCGCCCGCCCCGCCACCTCGCTCATCACGCCCAGCAGCGTGTCGTCGGCGCCGCCGTTGTTGACCACGTCCACGTACACGGTGGCCTTGCCACCCGCCGGCGCCGGGCTCAGCACGCGGCCGTTTTCCGGCCGCACCTTCACGGTGCCGGTCTTGGCCAGGGTCGGATAGCTGGTGCAGCCGGCAGCGAGGGCGAGGACGGCCAGCAGCGCGAAGGGGCGCATCGCCAGCCAGCTTACCGGATCAGCCCGGCCGGGCGAAGAAATCAGTCCTCCTCCGAGGCTTCCAGGTCGGACTCGAACACGATCTGGTCGTCCTCGTCGATGGTGAAGGCCTCGTAGAGGGCGAACGCGATGCCGTGCTCGAGCAGGTAGCGGGTGAGCTTGGCCACCGCATTCGGGTGCGAGTTGAGGTGGAAGGACAGGGCCAGCTCGTCCAGCTCGTCGAAAGTGATGAGCGCCCAGTTGCCCACCACCAGGGCCTGCATCTCCTCCTCGAGGGTGACGCCCCCCTCGAACTCCTCGGAGTCCCGCGCCAGGTCGTAGAGGCTGCGCAGCCGCTGGAGCTTCTCCTCGCTCGTGAACATCACCGCCCCCGGAAGGCGCCATCGGCCGCCATCGCGGTGAACGCGCGCTCGTACGCCGCGATCGTCGCGACGATCTCCCGCTCTCCGTGGGTCGCGGAGATCCAGCCGTGGTGAAGCGAGCAGTCGACGCCCTCGTTGATCAGGGCGCAGCGCAGCAGATGGTAGAGATCGCCCCGCCGGGGCCGGTCGAAGCCGGCCAGCCCGGGCTTCCCCTCGAACGACACGTGGTAGATCGAAACCTCGCCGTACACCGCGCCCGGCACGCCCGCCTTCTTCATGGCGTCGGCCAGGCCCCGCCGCAGCTCCTCGCCCGCCTTGTTCGCGCGGGCCTGCAGCGCGCCGTCGGCGCAGATCTCCAGAGTGGCGATGGCGGCCGCGGCCGACACGGGATTGGCGTTGAAGGTGCCGGCGTGGGCGACGCGCTCGCTCCGGTCCCACGCGGGGTCACCGCGGTGGGCCATCATCGACATCAGGTCCCGCCGGCCGCACACGGCTCCGCCGGGCAGGCCGCCCGCGACGATCTTGGCGAGCGTCGTCAGGTCGGGCACCACGTTGAAGTAGGCCTGGGCACCGCCGGGCGCGTAGCGGAAGCCGGTGATGACCTCGTCGAAGATCAGCACGACCTCGTGGCGCCGGGTCAGGGCGCGCAGCTCCTGGAGGTAGCCCGGGATGGTCGGCGTCGTGCCCGCCTGGCCGCCCGCCGGCTCGATGATCACGCCCGCGATGTCGCCCCGCTGCAGCAGCGTCTCCACGGCCTTGATGTCATTCGGCGGGCAGAGCAGCACCTGGTCGAGAATGGCCCCGGGGACGCCGGCCGAGAGCGGGACCTCGAAGGGCGGGTGCACGCCCGCCGCGACCCCGTCGTGCCAGCCGTGGAAGTGGCCCTGGAACTTCACGATCTTGGACTTGCCCGTGAAGGCGCGCGTGACGCGCAGGGCCAGGTGCGTGGCCTCGGTGCCGGACATGGTGAAGCGCACCATCTCGGCCGACGGCACCAGCTGTCGCACCAGCTCGGCCCACCGCACCTCGAGCTCGTGCGAGGCGCCGAGATGGGTGCCCCGCGCGGCCTGCTCCTGGATCGCCTTGACGACGGCGGGATGGCAGTGGCCGAGGAAGAGCGCGCCGTGGCCCATCCAGTAGTCGAGGTACTCGTGGCCGTCGACATCCCACTTGCGCGGCCCGGCCGCGCGCTCGACGTAGATCGGGAACGGGCGGAGGTAGCGGATGTCGTGCGTGATGCCGCCCGGAATCACCTGCTGCGCCCGCTCGAACAGCGCCGCGGCCTTCGGATGGAGCTGCCGGTATCGCTCGGGAATCGTCACCGTGGCCCTCTCACCGCTCGCATGAGCTCCACTATACCTGCGTGGGCATCCGAAGGCACCCCGTCGACCGTGGGCTCCCGGCGCCGGGTGATGCCGTCCACGGCCCCCGCGCGCACACACGCGCGGATGAGCCGCCGCTCGACCTCGCCGCCGTGCAGCAGGTCGCGGCGCGCCAGCAGCCCGAGGTGCGCGACGATCCCGTACGCGCCCCAGTTCGAGACGCCGGCCACGACCAGGTGATCGGTCTTCACGGTCGACGCGACGCGCGCAGGAATGCCGGCCCGGGCCAGGCGCCGGCGGGGCACCACGCCCATGCCGATCTCGTTCCCGCCGTCGCCCACGCCGATGGTACGCGCGCGCGCGCCGACGAGGAACAGGGTGTCGAGCGGCCGGTTCCACCCGTCCACCGGCTCGCCCCGCGCGCTCCGGTAGGTACCGTCGCGGGCGCGGCCGGGCCGCTCGACGGCCACGACGTGGGTGGGCGCGAGCCGCCGCAGCAGCCCGCGCGCCGCGGCCTCGGCGTCGCCGTCGGGGAAGACCTCGATGGCCCGCGTCTCGCCGAGGAGGGCGAGCGCGGCTTCGAGCGGCGGCACCGTCACGGGATCAGTCACGTAGCGCACGCGGGCGCCGAGGCGGCGGAGGGCGCGCCCGAGGACGGCCGCGCCCGGCGGGCCGTCGGTCTCCGGCATGCCCGGGCCGAGGGCGAAGCCCGTCGTGATGAGCACGCGGCGCGCCCGGCGCAGCGCGTGCGCCGCGGCCCGCGCCGCGCCCGGACGGAAGAAGCATCCGATGCCGCGGCGGCCGGGATCGAGCGCGAGGAGCTGGTCGATGGGATCGAGGGCGCGACGCACGGCGACCGTTACGCTAGCATGAATTGACATGCGGGCCGCGCGACGTCAATATGGACCAAGCGGTCACCCCGCGGGAGCGTTTCAGGTGTTGATCACGGTGTCCCGGCTTCACGCTGGGCGGATTACCAACCCCTCGCTGGAGGCTGGCCTGCCTTGCCATCGGCCGTAACCCATCCCTTCGCGCTGGTCCTCCACACGCACCTGCCGATGGTGATCAACCACGGGCGCTGGCCGCACGGGAGCGACTGGCTCAACGAGGCCTCCTTCGAGTGCTACCTGCCGCTGCTGGAGGCGATGCAGCACCTGGTGGCGCGGGGCATCTCCCCCAAGTGGACGATCAACATCTCCCCGGTCCTGGCCGAGCAGCTCGCCTCGCCCGAGTACCAGCGCGAGCTCGAGTTCTACGCCGACAACGTCCGCCGGGCCTGCGCCGAGAGCCGGGCCTACTTCGAGCGGCAGGGCGACCGGCCGATCGTGGCGCTCACCGAGTTCTGGGAGCAGTTCTACGACCGCATGTGGACGTTCCACCGGCGCCTCAACGGCAATCTCCTCGGCGCCTTCGCCGAGCTGCAGCGCGGCGGCCACATCGAGCTGATCACGTGCGCGGCCACCCACGGCTACCTGCCGCTGCTGTCCCGCGAGGAATCGATCCACCTCCAGCTCCGGACCGCGGTGGAGACGCACCGCCGTCACTTCGGCACGCCCCCGCGCGGCATCTGGCTCCCCGAGTGCGCCTACCGGCCGCGCTACGAGTGGACGCCGCCGACGGGCCGCGACCGCGGCCGCGAGCGCCGCATGCGGCCGGGCCTCGAGGAGATGCTGGCCCAGCACGGCCTCGAGTACTTCGTCGCGGATCACCACCTGGTCTCGGGCGGCCAGCCGATCTACCCGTACCGGAGCTTCTTCGAGGTGCCCAGCGATCTCTCGGGCGAGACGGCGCAGATGCCCCGCACGCGCGCCCGCTCGCCCTACCGGCCCTACCGGGTCGCCTCCCGCGGCGGCGCGGGGGAGGCCATTGCCTTCATCCGCGACCCGAAGACGACGCTCCAGGTCTGGAGCCGCGAGGTCGGCTACCCGGGCGATCCGGCCTACCTGGAGTTCCACAAGAAGCACTGGCCGGGCGGGCTGCGCTTCTGGCGGGTGACCGACCCGAGCGGGGACCTCGGCAAGAAGGCCGTCTACGAACCCGCCGCCGCCGCCGAGCAGGTCAAGCGCAACGCCGCGCACTTCGCCGCTCTGGTGCGCGAGACGCTGGACGAGGCGAACGGCAAGCGCCAGGCTCTCGTCTGCTCGCCCTACGACGCCGAGCTGTTCGGCCACTGGTGGTTCGAGGGCCCGCA
>JACQCN010000120.1 GCA_016201575.1 Candidatus Rokuibacteriota bacterium
GGCGGGCTCTGGAGCGACGGCCCCGTGGGTCTCGGGCACCGTCTCCTGTTCACGACGCCGGAGTCGCTGTCGGAAGCGCAGCCCGCCTCCGACCGGAGCGGGCAGTGCCGGATCGTGTGGGACGGGCGGATCGACGACCGGGCAGAGTTGCTCGCCGCGCTCGGCGACGCCGAGACGTGCGGGACGACCGATCCGGAATTGCTGCTCGCCGCCTATCTGCGCTGGGGCACCGGGTGCCTGCCCCGGGTGCTGGGCGACTTCGCGTTCGCGCTCTGGGACGCGCGGCGCGCCCGCCTCTTCTGCGGCCGGGACCGCCTGGGGCTCAAGCCGTTCCATTACACCTGGGACGGCCGCACGCTGCTCGTCAGCTCCGAGGCGGGCCCGCTGGCGCTCGCCCGCGGCGGCATGCCGGAGCCCGACGACGAGATGGTGCTCGCATATTTGCTCCGGGAGTTCCGGGCCGACGATCACGCGCGCACCTTCTTCCACGGCATCCATCGCCTCCCGCCCGCCCACTGCCTGGTCGCGGACGCGGACGGTATCGCGGTCGGACGATACTGGACCATCGATCCCGCCGTGGAGATCGCCTATGCCCGGGACGAGGAGTACGTCGAGCACTTCCGCGCGCTGTTCGCCGCCGCGGTCCGCTGCCGGCTCCGCAGCTACTTCCCGCTCGGCCTCTTGCTGAGCGGCGGTCTCGACTCGTCGGCGATCGCCGCCGAGTCGGTCGGGGTCGCGGAGGCGGACGGGGGCCCGGTGCCCCCGCTCGAGACCTTCACGCTCTATTCCGAGGCCCCGGACGCGGACGAGCGCGTTCATGCCCGCCGGGTGGTCGAGGCCGGCGGCCTGAAGGGCCACGAGCTGGAGGCGGGCCCCGCGGACCCGTGGTCGGCCCTCGATCGGGTCGTCGAGGCGGAGGGCCCGGCCGTCGGCGTCGGCCGCGCGCACGACGAGCGCAACATCGAGGCGATCCGCACCCGCGGCTGCCGGGTCCTGCTGACCGGCGAAGGCGGCGACCAGCTCATGGACGAGGTCGGATGCCTCGCGGACCTGCTGTGGGCGCTGAAGCCGCTCCGCTTTCTCCGCGACACGCGGGCGCTGGCTCGCTGGTACGGGGTCGACGCGGGCGCGGCGGCGTCGATGGCGGCGCACTGCCTCGTGCCGCCGGCGGCGACGTACTGGGGCAAGCGCCTGCTGCTGGGGCGTGCCGCCGCCGTGGCTGAACCGCGACCTCGCCAGCTCCGTCGGCCTGCGGGAGCGGGTCCGCGCGCCCCGGGTGCCGGGCCGCTTCCGCTCGTTCGCGCAGATGGAGACGTGCGGGCAGATCACGAGCCCGTACTTCGTGCTCAAGCTCGAGATCGACGAGCGGTGGTGGGCGCGCCGAGGGATGGAGGCCCGCTACCCGTTTCTCGACAGCCGGCTCGTCGAGTTCGTCGCGGCCGTCCCGTCCACCCGCCGCACCATCGGCGGGGAGCGCAAGCGCCTGCTGCGGGCGGCGATGCGAGGGAGGCTGCCGGACGCGGTGCTGGGCCGCCGCGGCAAGGGGGACTGGACGGACTCGACGGACGAGGGGTTGCGGGCGGTCTGTCGCCGCATCCCGGCGGGGCGCATCTACAACGAGTCGGGTCGCATGGAGCGGTACGTCGACCTGCGCGCGGCGGCCGCGTTGACGGGGCGGTACCTGAACGGCGAGCACCGGCTGCGCTGGGAGGTCTGGTCGCTCGTGACGCTCGATGCCTGGCTCGCCAGGATCTGGAGGAGGAGCTGAATGGAGAAGCCTGTGTCGACCTCGAAGAAGCCGTACCGGCGTCCCGTTCTCGAGCGCTACGGCGACCTGCGGACGCTGACCAGGGGCGGAGGGCTGGTTAGGAACGAGAGCAACACCGTCGGCGCTACGACCAAGACGAAGCCCGGCGGCGGATGAGGTGCTCGTCCGGCCACGGTCGCGACGCCGCGGTCTACGAGCTCTATGGCCTGCGGCTCAAGAGCGACCTCGCGGTTCCGTTCGATCGGTGCCGTGACGAGACACGGGCCGATGTGACCCTGCGCCACGTCGACCACTGCCTGTCGGACGCCCTCCGGGTTGCCCCGGAGGGAGCCGCGTGGTTCCAGCGCGCGCGCCTGCCGGACGGGAGCGACTATTTGCGCTGGAGCCGCCTCTACGAGTTCCGCGTCTCGCCCGACGGCCGGGAGATCCTGAGCCGCGCCCTGAGCGACGTGCCCGCCGAGACCTTCGCGACGTACCTGCTCAGCCAGGTGCTCTCCTTCGCGCTGGTGCGGCAGGGGGTCGAGCCGCTCCACGCCACTGCGACGGTCGTGGGCGGCGAGGCCGTCGCGTTCCTGGGAGACAGCGGATACGGCAAGTCGACGCTGGGAGCCGCGTTCCTCAAGGCCGGCTACCCGATCTTCACAGACGATCTTCTGGTCGTTGACGAGGACGAGCGCGGCTTCCAGGCCTTCCCGGGGCCGCCGCGTATCAAGCTGTTGCCCGGAACCGCCCGGCGGCTGCTCGGCGAGAGGGCAAGGGGCCAGCCGATGAACCCGCGGACACGCAAGCTGATCCTCCCTCTCGCGGGGAATGCCGCCTGGCGCGAGCCGGTCCGCCTGCGGGCCCTCTACGTGCTGAGCGCTCCCGGCCGGCGGAGCGACCGCGTGTCGATCAGCCGCCTGCCCGCGCGCCGCGCCTGCCGGGAGCTGATCCGGAACACGTTCAACCCCCTGATCCTCGATGGCGAGCGCCTGGCCCGCCAGCTCGACCTGGCCGCCCGTCTGGTCGCGCGCGTGCCCGTGATGACGCTGTCGTGTCCGCGAGGACTCGGGCGCCTTTCAGAGGTCGTCGACCTGATCCGCTGCTCGGCTGCATGAGCCGCGGCGGTCCTCAGACGCGGCTCCAAATCCACAGCGGGTTCCCCGTTCACTCCTTCCTGCTCGACGTGCTCCAAGACAAGGACAGAGACAGCGCTCCCGGCGCCGACTGGCCCCTCGTCATCAGCCAGGCCCGGTCTCACGCCCTGATCCCGCTCCTCTACGCGTGGCTCAACCGCGCGGACGAGCGCGCCGCCGCGGCGGGAGCACGGTCGCGGCACGCCGCGCCCCATGGGTGACATCGACCTCCTCGTCCGCCGGGCCGATCTCGGGCGCGTGAGGGAAATCCTCGTGGCCGCGGGCTACCGCGAGGTCGACCGGCGGCGAGGGTTCGCCGAGGCCTACTCGTACACGCTCGAGTTCTACTCCGAGGGGGTTGCCGCCGTCGTGGTCGAGCCCCACTGGACGATCGCCTATCCGCCGGCGTCCGGGCGGTTGGACATGGACAGGGTGTGGGCGCGCTGCACTCCCGGAACCGTCCTCGGGGTCGACTGCCTCTCCCTGGGCGCGGAGGACCTGCTCCTCCACCTGGTGCTCCACGCGGCCCACGCCGGCTCGACGGCCCCGCTTCTGTGGTTCTACGAGATCGGTCGGCTGGTGCGCCTGGAGCGGGACACCCTTGCCTGGCCGGGCTTCGCGTCGTCCGCGCGTCAGGCGGGCGTG
>JACQCN010000121.1 GCA_016201575.1 Candidatus Rokuibacteriota bacterium
CTGTCCCGCGGCGATATCGCGGTCGCGGCCGGCAACGTCGGCCGGAGCCTCGCGGGCGCCGCCTTCGCGCTGCTCACGCTCTTCTTCCTGTATCGCCACGGCGCCGAGATCCTCGGCCAGGTGCGACGGGCGGCCCGGCGCCTCGCGGGCGAGCGCGTGCACTCGATGCTCCACCCGCTCGGCGAGACGGTGCGCGCGGTGATGTACGGCATGCTCTTCACCGCGCTGGCCCAGGGCAGCCTCGCGATGCTCGGCTACTGGGTCGCGGGCACCGGCTCGCCCGTGCTCCTCGGCGCCGCGACGATGCTGCTGGCGCTGCTGCCCTTCGGCGCCCCCATCGTCTACGTGCCGGCGAGTCTCTGGCTGGTCGCCCAGGGTCGCCTGCTGGCCGGCCTGCTCCTGCTCGCGTGGGGGATCGTGGTCGTGAGCACGGTGGACAACCTCATCCGCTCCTGGATCATCTCGGGCGCGACGCGGGTCCCCTTCCTCCTGGTGTTCTTCGGCGTCATCGGCGGCCTCGCCGCCTTCGGCTCGCTGGGCCTCTTCATCGGGCCCGTCTCCATCGCGCTGCTGCTCGAGCTGTGGCGCGAGTGGACGGACGCCGACGCCGGCACCGCATGAGCTTCCCCGGAGGGGGGCTTCTTCTCGGAGGGGGGCTTTGCCCACATTTGCGAGAGTCTAGCGCGCAATGTTCACGAATGGCACCACGGGGAGTCGGGCGGGTGGCGCGGCAGGCAGGCCCGCCCGCCCGCAGCGAGTGGGGTATCGAGCGAGGACGGACGGGCCTGCCTGCCGCGCCAGGACCCGCCCGCCGCTCGGCGTCGACGTTCGCGAATGATCCGCGCTAGGAGTCCACTGAGCGGGTCCGCGGCGGAGCCACGCGCGGAGGCGGGCCTCACGTCGGCGGAGGCGGCGGAGCGGCTCGCGCGCTTCGGGCCGAACGAGCTGGCGCCGCCCCGCCGCTTCGCGGCCCTCCGCGAGCTGCTCCGCTACCTGGCCAACCCGCTCGTGGTGGTCCTCCTCCTCGCCAGCTCGGTCTCCGCCGCCTTCGGGCAGGTCGTCAGCTCGATCGTCATCGCGCTGATGCTCGTGCTCAGCGTCGCCCTCAACTTCACGCAGGCCTACCGCTCCCAGCGCGCGGCCGCCCGCCTCCGCGAGCGCGTGAGCCAGGTGGCCACCGTGCGCCGGGACGGCGCCGTTCGCGAGATCCCGGCGCGGGAGGTCGTGCCCGGCGACGTCGTCCAGCTCTCCGCCGGGGACCTCGTGCCGGCGGACGGGCGCCTGCTCGCGGCCAAGGACCTCTTCCTGAACGAGGGCGCGCTGACGGGCGAGTCGCTGCCCACCGAGAAGCAGGCGGGCGCCGCCGACGCGGCGGGCGCCGTTTTCCACGGCACCTCCGTGGTCAGCGGCGTCGGCGCCGCGGTCGTGGTGGCCACGGGACCCCGGACGGAGTTCGGGCGCGTGGCCGCGCGGCTCAACGCCCGGCCGCCCGACACCGAGTTCGAGCGCGGCACCCGGCGCTTCGGCTTCCTGATCCTCCAGGTCGTCCTCTTCCTCGTGCTCTTCGTCTTCTTCGTCAACGCCCTCCTCCACCGCGACCCGCTCGAGTCCTTCCTCTTCGCGGTGGCGCTCGCGGTGGGGCTCACGCCCGAGCTCCTGCCCATGATCGTGTCGGTCACGCTCGCGAGCGGCGCGGTGCGCATGGCCAAGCGGAAGGTCATCGTGAAGCGGCTCGCCGCCATCGAGAACTTCGGCAGCATGGACGTGCTCTGCAGCGACAAGACGGGGACCCTGACGCTCGGGGAGATCACCGTCGACCGGCACGTGAGCCTGCGGGGCGAGAACGACGAGACGGTGATCCGGCTCGCCGCGCTCAACAGCGCCTACAAGACGGGCCTGCGCACGCCCATGGACGACGCGATCCTCCGCCACGAGCACCCCGACGTCGCCCGCTACCGGGGCGTCGACGAGGTGCCCTTCGACTTCCAGCGGCGCCGGGTCTCGGTGGTGGTCGAGGGCGAGGGCCAGCGGCTGCTCATCGCCAAGGGCGCGCCCGAGAGCATGCTCCCCGTGTGCGCCAGCGCGGCCCTCGACGGGGGGGTGAAGGCGATGGACGCCGGTGTCCGCGCCGAGGCCGACCGCCTCTTCCGCGAGCTGAGCAGCTACGGCTACCGGGTCCTCGCCGTCGCCTCCCGCGCGGTCGAGCCCCGGGCCGCCTACACGGTGGCCGACGAGGAAGGCCTCACGCTGATCGGGTTCGCCGCTTTCCTCGACCCGCCCCACGAGGGCGTGGGCGAGACGCTGGCCGCGTTGCGCGAGGACGGCGTGGTGGTGAAGATCCTCACCGGCGATAACGAGCTGGTGACGAGGAAGATCTGCGACCAGGTGGGTTCCCCCGCCGGCGAGATCGTCCTGGGCGACGCGATCGACCAGATGACCGACCCCGCCCTGGCCGCGGTGGCCGAGCGCACCACCGTCTTCGCCCGCGTCTCGCCCGTGCAGAAGAACCGGATCGTGCAGGCCCTCCGCACCCACGGGCACGTGGTCGGCTGCGTGGGCGACGGCATCAACGACGCGCCCGCCCTCCGCTCGGCCGACGTCGGCATCTCCGTCCAGAACGCCGTCGACGTGGCCAAGGACGCCGCCGACATCATCCTGCTGGAGAAGCGCCTCTCGGTCCTGCACGACGGCGTGGTGGAAGGGCGGCGGAGCTTCGGCAACATCATGAAGTACGTGCTCATGGGCACCAGCTCGAACTTCGGCAACATGCTGAGCATGGCGGCGGCCTCGGTGGTCCTGCCGTTCCTGCCGATGCTGCCGCTCCAGATCCTCCTCAACAACTTCCTCTACGACCTGTCCCAGGTCACGATCCCCTCCGACCGCGTGGACCGCTCCTACCTGGTCAAGCCGCGGCGCTGGAACGTGGCCTTCATCCGCCGGTTCATGCTGATCCTGGGGCCGGTCAGCTCGCTCTACGACTTCGCGACCTTCGCGATCATGCGCTTCGTGTTCCACGCGGACCAGGCGCTGTTCCGCACGGGCTGGTTCGTGGAGTCGCTCGCCACCCAGACGCTGGTCATCTTCGTGATCCGCACCGCCGGGCGCCCGTGGTCGAGCGCGCCGAGCCCGGCGCTGGCCTGGGGCGTCGGCGCGAGCGCGGCCGTGGGCGCCCTCCTGCCTTACACGCCGCTCGCCCCGTGGCTCGGCTTCGAGCCCCCGCCCGCGCTCTTCTTCGGCTTCCTCGTCGGGATGGTGGTCACGTACCTGGCGCTGGTCGAGGTCATCAAGGCCTGGTTCTACCGCCGCTACCCGGTCTGACGCCGGGCTCGGCGGTGCCGCTTCGCGCTCCTCCGCACGGGCGAGGTGGGGACGCGGCGCGCCGCCTGAGCTCGGGCGGGGGGGGCTCCGCCCCCCTTCCGAACCTCCCCCCTCGGATTGCGCCGGCGAGCCGGCGCTCGAACAGGTGGAACGTCCGATAGGTGCCGGACGCCCGCCGGCGACGGCGCCGGATGTGGCGTCGCGCTGGCGCGGACTCGGCCTACCTGCTAGGCTCCTGCATGACTCCGCCCACGACGAAGCGCCGCTCCGAGCGCCGGCTATGCCGGCGCAACGATCCTGGGGGATGCTCGAAGGGGCCACTGGGCCCCTTCGATTCAAAGGGGGACCTGGCATGAAGCATCGCATCGCGGTCATTCCCGGCGACGGCATCGGCAAGGAGGTCGTGCCCGAGGGCGTGCGCGTCCTCGACGCCGCTGGCCGCCGCTTCGGGATCGAGTTCGACTGGAAGGCCTTCGACTGGAGCTGCGAGGTCTACGCGAAGAGCGGGCGCATGATGCCCGCCGACGGCCTCGACCAGCTCCGCGAGTTCGAGGCCATCTTCCTCGGCGCCGTCGGCTTCCCCGGCGTGCCCGACCACGTCTCCCTCTGGGGCCTGCTGATCCCGATCCGCCGCGGGTTCCGGCAGTACGTCAACCTGCGGCCGGTGCGGCTCCTCAAGGGCGCCAGCTCGCCGCTGGCGGGGCGCGGGCCCGCCGACATCGACATGATCATCGTCCGCGAGAACAACGAGGGCGAGTACTCGGAGATCGGCGGCCGGCTCTACCGCGGCACGCCCGAGGAGGTCGCGGTCCAGGAGGCGATGTTCACGCGCAAGGGCTGCGACCGGGTCATGCGCTACGCCTTCGAGCTGGCGATGACCCGGCCCGATCGTCACGTCACGTCGGCCACCAAGTCCAACGGCATCATCCACAGCATGCCGTTCTGGGACGAGCGCTTCGCGGCGATGGCCAGGGAGTACCCCGCGATCCGGACCGACCAGTACCACATCGACATCCTGACGGCGCACTTCGTCCAGCACCCAGACTGGTTCGACGTGGTGGTCGCCAGCAACCTGTTCGGCGACATCCTCTCCGACCTCGGCCCCGCCATCGCGGGCTCGATCGGGCTGGCGCCGGGTGGGAATATCAACCCCGAGAAGGAGTTCCCGTCGATGTTCGAGCCCGTGCACGGCTCGGCGCCGGACATCGCGGGCCGCGGCGTCGCCAACCCGATCGCCCAGATCTGGACCGGCGCGATGCTGCTCGAGCACCTCGGCCATCCCGAGGCGGCCCGCGCGGTCGTGACGGCGATCGAGCAGCAGGTGGAGGCGGGAGAAGTCCTCACGCGCGACCTCGGCGGCAAGGCCTCCACGACGGATGTCGGCCGCGCGATCGCGGCGCGGATCTAGCGCGGATCATTCACGAACGTCGACGCCCAGCGGCGGGCGGGTCCTGGCGCGGCA
>JACQCN010000122.1 GCA_016201575.1 Candidatus Rokuibacteriota bacterium
AGTTGCCGTACCAGCTGATCCCGGAGACGACGCCGTTGATCAGGTACCGGGTCTTCGGGTCGGCTGGGTCGCCGAAGCGCAGCGAGTCGAGGATGGCGATGGGGCGCGCGCCCATCGTGAAGATGTCGCGCAGGATGCCCCCCACCCCCGTCGCCGCGCCCTGGAAGGGCTCGATGAACGACGGGTGGTTGTGGCTCTCGATCTTGAAGACCAGCGCCCAGCCGTCGCCGATGTCGACCGCGCCCGCGTTCTCGCCGGGCCCCTGGAGCACGCGCGGGCCGGCGGTCGGCAGGCGCTCGAGGAACACGCGGGAGTGCTTGTAGGCGCAGTGCTCGGACCAGAGCGCGGAGAAGAGGCCAAGCTCCGGGTAGGAAGGCTCGCGGCCGAGCCGCCGGATGATTCGATCGTACTCCTCGGCCGTCAGGCCGTGGGCCAGGGCCAGCTCGAGCGTGGCCTTCGGCTCAGCCCCCGTCGCCCGTCCTCCGGTGATGCACGAGAACGGTGCTCAACGCTTCAGGAAGCTGCCGTCCTCGACGAGACTGCCAAGGAGTGAGTGGAAGATCATGAGGCCGTCGGTGCCGCCCATGGCGGCCTCGGCGGCGCGCTCGGGGTGCGGCATCAGCCCGAACACCGTGCCCTCGTCGCTCACGATCCCGGCGATGTTCTCGAGGGAGCCGTTCGGGTTGGCGGCCCTGGTGACGCGGCCGTCCTCGGTGGCGTAGCGGAGGACGACCTGGTGGCGCTGCTTCAGCGTCTCCAGCACCTCGGGGTCGGCGTGGAACTTCCCCTCGCCGTGCGAGATGGGCATCTTCAAGACCTGCCCCTGGCGCATCCCGCGCGTGAACGGCGTGTCGACGTTCTCGACGACGAGGTAGGTCGACTGGCAGCGGTACTGGAGACACTCGTTGCGCATGAGGGCGCCGGGCAGGAGCCCCGCCTCGCAGAGGATCTGGAAGCCGTTGCAGGAGCCGAGGACGAACCCGCCGCGCGCCACGAACTCGGGGAGCGCCTCGACCACGGGGGAGCGCCCCGCGATGGCGCCGGCGCGGAGGTAGTCGCCGTAGGAGAAGCCTCCGGGGAGGATGATGCAGTCGAACTCGGCCAGGTTGCGGTCGCGGTGCCAGACGTACTTCACGGGCTGCTGGAGCACTTCACCGATGACGTAGTGAAAGTCGCAGTCACTCCACGTGCCCGGAAAGACGACCACGCCGAATTTCATGGGCCGGATAGTCTCCTCTTGGCCTGCGGATTCACGCGGGGCGTCGGCACGCGACGCCCGGACACGGCCATATCTTAAACTCCGCCCCCTATCAAGGCAAGGGGCACTCCACCGTGAAGTCCTCGATGACGGGGTTCGCCAGGAGCCGCTTGCACATCTCCTCCACGCGCCCCTTCGCCGCCGCGGGGTCGGGCGCGTCGATGTCGATCTCGACGACCTTGCCCACGCGCAGGTCCGTCAGCTCGGTGTAGCCCAGGCCCTCGAGGGCGCGCTTGACCGCGTTGCCCTGGACGTCGAGGATCCCCCGCTTGAGCCGGATCAGCACCCGGGCTTTCATGGGCCCCCGCCCAGGCGGCGGTAGACTTCCTGGTAGGCTTCCTCCACGCCGCCCATGTCGCGGCGGAAGCGGTCCTTGTCGAGCCGCTCGCGCGTCTTCGCGTCCCAGAGGCGGCAGGTGTCGGGCGAGATCTCGTCGCCGAGCAGCAGCCGGCGGCCGGCCCGCCCGAACTCGAGCTTGAAGTCCACCAGCGTCAGGCTCCGCCGGGCCAGGTGGGGCCGGAGGACCGCGTTGACCCGGAGGGCCATCCCGGATCCACGCGAGCTCCGGCGGCGTCGCCAGCCGGAGCATCCGCACGTGGTCGTCGTTGATCATCGGATCGCCCAGCGGGTCGGACTTGTAGTACAGCTCCACGACGGGCGGCGCCACCCGCACGCCCTCCTCGAGCCCGGTCCGCTTGGCCAGGCTGCCCGCCACGACGTTCCGGACGATGACCTCGATCTTCACGATCTCGAGCCGCCGGCAGAGCATCTCGCGCTCGGAGAGCGTGGCCACGTAGTGGGTGGGGACGCCCCGCCGCCCGAGCAGCTCGAAGAGACGGGCCGACACCCGGTTGTTGACCACGCCCTTGCCGACGATCGTCCCCCGCTTGAGCGCGTTGAAGGCGGTCGCGTCGTCCTTGAAGTACTGGACGATCAGGTCGGGCCGGTCGGTGGCGTAGACGATCTTCGCCTTGCCCTCGTACAGCTTCTCGCGGGTCTGGACGCTCATGGCCGGGCCTCGCGTCACGGTGTGAGTCCGAGCCGCGCGTAGACCGCGTCGAGGTTGCGGAGGTACCAGGCGGCGTCGAAGCACCCCTTCAGCTCGTCCGCACCGAGCGCCGCCGTCAGGTCGGGGTCCGCGGCGAGCAGGTCGTGGAACGAGCGCTGCTCGCGCCAGGCCCGCATCGCGTTGCGCTGCACGATCTCGTAGGCGCGCTGCCGGGCCAGCCCCCGCTCGGTCAGCTTCAGGAGCACGCGCTGGGAGAAGATGAGGCCGTGGCTCCGGTCGAGGTTCTCGCGCATCCGCGCGGGATACACCTGCAGGCCGTCCAGGATGCGCGTCGTCTGGTGCAGCATGTAGTCGACGAGGATCGTGGAGTCCGGGAAGATCACGCGCTCGACCGAGGAGTGGCTGATGTCCCGCTGGTGCCAGAGGGCCACGTTCTCGAGCGCCGCCTGGGCGTTGCTCCGGACGAGGCGCGCCAGGCCGCAGACCTGCTCGCACGACACCGGGTTCCGCTTGTGGGGCATCGCGCTCGACCCCTTCTGGCCCTCCGCGAACGGCTCCTCGGCCTCGAGGACCTCGGTGCGCTGGAGGTGCCGGATCTCCAGGGCGATCTTCTCCAGCGAGGCCGCCACCAGGGCCAGCGTGCCGAGGAGCTCGGCGTGGCGGTCGCGCTGCACGACCTGGGTCGACACCGGCTCCACCGCCAGCCCCAGGTCCCGGCAGACCTCCTCCTCGATCTCGGGATCGACGTGGGCGAACGTGCCCACCGCGCCCGAGATCTTCCCGACGCGCACCGCCTCCTTCGCCCGCCGCAGACGCTCGAGGTTCCGGCCCGCCTCGGCGTACCAGAGCGCCGCCGTGAGCCCGAAGGTCGTGGGCTCGGCGTGGACGCCGTGGGTGCGCCCGACCATGAGCGTGTCCTTGTGGGCGAGGGCGAGGCGCCGGCCGGCGGCGCGGAGACGCTCGAGGCCGGCCAGCAGCAGATCGGCGGCGCGCTGAAGCTGGAGCGCGAGCGCCGTGTCGACGACGTCGGACGACGTGAGCCCGACGTGGACGAAGCGCGAGTCGTCGCCGACCGATTCCTCGAGCTGGGTGAGGAAGGCGATCACGTCGTGCCGGGTGGTGGCCTCGATCGCGTCGATCCGCGCCGCGTCGACGCGCGCGCGCTGCCGGACGCGCGCGACGGCCTCGGCCGGGACGCGCCCCCGCCGCGCGTAGGCGTCGCACACCGCGAGCTCGACCCGCAGCCAGGCCGCGTACTTCGCCTCCTGGCTCCAGACCGCGCCCATCTCCTCGCGG
>JACQCN010000118.1 GCA_016201575.1 Candidatus Rokuibacteriota bacterium
ACTTTTGCTCGGGCGCCCGTTCGGCACGAGGGCTTAGAGCGTTTTTAGGGAGCCTCCTGCGGTCGTGCGGTCCGAGGCCCGCAGGAGGCCGCTCCCTCGTGGGGCCGTCGCCCGGCTCGGCTGGGTCATGGCGGTCTGCGGTGGCGGATGGACGCGTCCGGCGACGGCCCGCACCCCGCGCGGGGCGGCGCGCCAGGCATCCCTTGGGAAGTGAACCCGCGGGTCGCCGCCGCCTGCCGAAACGTGATGGGGATATGAGTCACTCTCAAGAATCCACTTTTGTTTCTCTCACACCTCGTGTAGAGTGCTGCCCCGTCGCCGGCACTGGGCATCGGGCAGAACTTATCGGTGACTCAGTGAGAGGAGAGCGCTCATGCCGATCCTGAACGTGTTCGCCGGCAAGGACGATGCCCCCGCCATTCTGAAGCGGTCCAGGCTCATCGAACGGTATGACGCGTTCCTGCTCGTGGAGGCGACGCCGGCGGCCGCGCGCGCGATTGGACGCAGGTATCCCGTCGAAGACATCACGGATCACTACCGGCTCGAGCTCGCGAACGTGAACATCAATACGTCGCGCCCACGCGTGACCACTGCCGGCACGCGTCGGCACCCTGCGTACGGGGCGGCGAGGCTCAGACCGGGCCCGCATCATTACATCGTGCAGTTTCGAGGCCCGATCAAGGACCGCTGGCTCGCGCGCCTGCGCTTGACTGGCGCGAAGCTCCGCGTGCCACAAGGAAGCTTCTCGTACATCGTCCGGGCCCGGAAGGCGATGCTGCCGAAGATCGCGGCCCTGCCCTTCGTGCGGTGGCTGGGCCACCTTCCCCACGCGGCACGCATTGCTCCCGGGTTGGTCCGACCCATCCGCGGTCACGCGCCCCTTCCGCGTCGCCGCGTCCGGCCCAACGTGTACCGGGTAGAGATCTTCGATGGTCGGGACACCGGGGCAATCGCCACGGCCGCACGCCGTCTGCGCTTCACGGTGTTGTTGCAAGAGCCGAAGGCGCGCGTGCTGGTCCTGGAGAGCGAAAGCTCGGACAGGACACGCCCCAAGCAAATCCAGGCGCTGTCGGCGGTGCCCGGCGTGAAGTTCATCCGCCAGCAGGTGGTGCCTCGGACCGCGAACAACATCGCCATCGGCATCATGGACAACGCGTACGCAGCAACGAATCCGGCGGGCCTGAAGCTGGCCGGGGCGGGCGAAATCATCGGCATCTGCGATACCGGGCTCGACACCGGCAATCCCGCCTCGATTCATCCCGATTTCGCCGGCCGCGTGCTGACGATCAAGAGCTACCCGATCACGTCGGACTGGAAGTCGGTTATCTCGAATCCCGGCGCCGACGACGGGCCCGCCGATCTGGATTCGGGGCACGGCACGCACGTCGCCGGATCCGTGCTCGGCAACGGCACGGCGTCGGCCGGCGGTCAGCCGCTCATTCGCGGCCACGCGTACAAGGCCAAGCTCGTGTTCCAGGCCGTCGAGCAGGAAATGAAGTGGAAGGCGAACGCGCCACCGAACGTGACGAGCGAACGATACGTCCTGGCGGGAATTCCTGCGAGCCTGGGTCCGCTCTTTCAGTTCGCCTACGACCAGGGCGCGCGCATCCATTCCAATTCGTGGGGCGGCGGCGATCCTGGAGCGTACGACGATCAGTGTCGCCAGTTCGATCAATTCGTCTGGGATCACAAGGACTTCTGCTTCGTGATCGCTGCCGGCAACGACGGCACCGACACGGACGGTAACGGCAAGATCAACCTGCAGAGCGTGACGTCGCCGGGAACGGCCAAAAATTGCGTCACCGTCGGCGCCTGCGAGAACCTCCGGCCCGAATTCGATTCTGAGACATACGGCGAGTGGTGGCCCCACGACTTCCCGGTGAGCCCGTTCAAGAACGATCCGATGGCCAACCATGCCGATCAGGTCGTTCCGTTCAGCAGCCGTGGGCCGACCACCGATAATCGCGTGAAGCCGGACGTGGTTGCTCCAGGAACGTTCATCCTGTCCACGCGCTCCTCGAAGCTGGCCGCGAACAACTTCGCGTGGGCCGCGTATCCGCCCGACAAGAAGCACTACTTCCACATGGGTGGTACCAGCATGGCGACGCCGCTCACCGCCGGGGCGGTCGCCGTGCTCCGCGAGTTCCTGCGCACGAAGCAGAGCTTGGCGCGGCCGTCAGCCGCGCTGCTCAAGGCGTTGCTCATCGCCGGGGCGCAACGCCTGCCCGGAACCGCGCCCGCGAACACGATCCGCGACAATCATCAAGGACTCGGCCGTGTGAATCTCGACCGCTCGACGACACGGCCGCTGGCGACCATCGACGGTCCGGGCCTCAAGACCGGTGGCAAATCGACGTTGACCGTCAAGGTGCCGGCCGCCAACAAGACGCTGCGCATCGCGCTCTGCTACTCCGACTTCCCAGGGGCGACGCTGATCAACAACCTGAATCTGATCGTGACTGACCCCGGCGGGAGGCGTTACGTCGGCAACCAGTCATCTTCGGCGAGGGGGACCCTGGCGCTCGATGCGACGAGCAACGTCGAAGTGGTTCAGGTGACCAAGGCAAAGACCGGCAACTGGACCGTCGATGTCGTCGCATCCAACGTCAGCGTCAGCCCGCAGGACTTCGCGCTGGCCGCGGTCCTGGTCTGATGGTCATGGCGCGCGCCCGTGTGGTCGAGAAGGGGCTGACCGCTCGGCCCGTCGACTACTGGACCACCGACGGCGTCGACATCCGGGCACCGACGCCCGCGCTCGACGGTCTCGCCGCCGATACCAGGGCCAGCGCCCGAGACAGCGCCTCGGGTGGGCGGTGCCGGCCTCCGCCGATGGAGCCCTTCGCCTTCAGCCGCTCCGGCGGCTAGCGACCGCCGAACTCGGCCCGCAGCAACTTCGCCGCCGCCACCATGGCCGTCATCTTCCCGAACGCGACGTCGCGAGGCAGGTACTTCATCCCGCAATCGGGCGCCAGGATGACGTCCTCCGGCTTGACGTGGGGCAGGGCGCGCTTGATGCGCTCGACGATCGTCTCCGGCGCCTCCACCGTCGGGTCGCTCAGGTCGAGGCAGCCCACCATGATCTTCTTGCCGGTGAGCTTCGTGAGGACCGAGCAGTCGAGCTTCGATTGCGCCGTCTCGATGGAGACCTGCGTACACGCGCACGCCGCCAGTTCGGGCAGGAAGGAGTAGCCCGACGGCCGCTGGTGGATGATCGCGGCATAGCCGAAGCAGATGTGCGCCGCCGTCGTGCCGGTGATGCCCGCGAGCGCCCGGTTGAGCGCCTTCAGCCCGAACTGCCGGGCCTTTTCCGGCCGCGCCTGCATGTACGGCTCGTCGATCTGCACGATGTCGGCGCCGGCCGCGAAGAGGTCGCGGATCTCCTCGTTCAGGGCGACGGCGTAGTCCATGGCCGCCGCCTCCTCGCTCGGGTAGTAGTCGTTCTGCGCCTGCTGCGACATCGTGAAGGGGCCCGGCACGGTCATCTTGATCGGCCCGCGCGCGTGTGCGCGCAGGAAGCGTACATCCTCCACCTCGACCGGGCGCCGGCGACGGATGGGCCCGACGATGCGCGGGACCGGGTTGGGATGGCCCGAGCGGTCGAGGGCGGTGCCGGGATGGTCGAGATCCACGCCCTCGAGCCCGGTGGCGAAGCGGTTCGAGTAGCTCTCGCGCCGGATCTCCCCGTCGGTGACGATGTCGAGCCCGGCCTCCTCCTGGGCCCGGATCGCCAGCAACGTGGCGTCGTCCTGCGCCTCGGAGAGCCACCGCTCGGGGATGCGCCACAGCTCGCGGGCCCGCACGCGGGGCGGGAAGCGGCCGGCGAGCTGCTGGCGGTCGATCAACCACTCGGGCTGCGGGTAGCTACCGACGAGGGTGGTCGGAAAGAGCATCGGGATTTCCTCCTGGCGGGGTCGGGCCGCGTGGATAGCACGCCAGACGCGCTCGGGCGTCGCCGGCATCTCGATTCGCTCCACGCCCGGCCCGGCCGGGCGCGCGGAACGGGTGCGGGAATCCGGGAATGACATCTCGCCCCCGGACGGGCATTCTACTGCTCATCGACTCGGGTCGGCATCCAGGAGAGGAGCGTCACATGGAGAGGAAGAAGGGCACGGGGCTGTTGATGGTCTGGGCCGGCGTCCCGGCGGAGAAGGAGGACGAGTTCAATCGCTGGTACGACGAGGAGCACCTGCCCGAGCGACTCTCCGTGCCGGGCTTCTTGAGCGGGGCCCGATACGAAGCGGTGAAAGGTGGACCGAAGCATCTCGCCTGCTACGAGCTGGACAGCGTCGCGGTGCTGGAGGGCGAGGCGTACAAGCGGGTCCAGGCTCACCCCACCGCCTGGACCCGACGCTGCTCCCCCGAGGTCATCGGCACCACCTACATCCGCAACGTCTATACCGTGATCGATCCGAAGACGGTGACGCCGGAGGTGGCCGGGAGCGACATGGCGCCCGCCCTGCAGATCGGGCGCATGGACGTGCCGCCGGAGATAGACGACGAGTTCAACGACTGGTACGACACCATCTACGTGCCCAACTACGAGAAAGTTCCAGGCGTGATTCGCGGCCGACGCTATCGAGCCGTGACCGGCACGCCCACCTATCTCACCCTCTACGAGTTCGAGCACCCGGCGGTGTCGGAGAGTGCCGCCTGGGCCGCCCAGCGGGACATCTCACCAGTGACGCACCGGATACGGCCACACATGCGGCACGCGCCGGGCTCTCCCGGCATCTGGGTCAAGACGGTTCATCTCTGAACGGTACGCGGGAGGAGAGTGACATGCGTTTCGGCCTGTTCACGAGTATGGGAGCCCAGACCTGGTCGGGCGTGCTGGACCTCTGGCGACACATCGAAGCCACGGGGTGGGACATCGGCTGCGTGACCGACCACTTCATGCCGAACACGAAGGAGCGCGAGGGCGCCATGCTCGAGTCGTGGAGCACGCTCAGCGCGCTGTCGGCCCTGGTGCCGCGCATCCGCGTCGGCACGATCGTGCTGGGCAACACGTACCGCCACCCGGCGGTGGTCGCGAAGATGGCCGCTCAGGTCGACATCATCTCGGGCGGCCGGCTCCTCCTGGGGCTCGGCGCGGGCTGGCAGGAGAACGAGCACGCGGCCTACGGCATCCCGTTCCCCACGATGCGCGAGCGGCTGGAGCGGCTGGACGAGGCGTGCGAGGTGATGAGAGCGCTGTGGGCCCAGCGCCGCAGCGACTTCAAGGGGCGCTACTACCAGCTCTCCGACGCCCCGCTCGATCCCAAGCCGATGCAGACACCGCATCCCGAGCTGATGATAGGCGGCGGCGGTGAGCGCGTCACCCTGCGGATCGTGGCCAAGCACGCCGACCACTGGAACGTCTGGGGCGGCCCGAAGGTCCTGGCGCGGAAGGGAGCCATCCTCGACGAGCACTGCGCCGCCGTCGGCCGCGACCCGAAGACCATCACGCGCTCGGGCAACATGGCGCTGCTCATCACCGACAGGAAGGACGAGGTCGAGCGTCTCGCCGAGACGATCGCCACGCGCATGGGCCGCCACGTCGCCGACGCGCGCGACACCTGCCTGGCCGGCACGCCGGACCAGATCCGCGAGCAGCTCCACCAGCTCCGGGCGGCCGGAGCGGGCGCGCTGTTCATCCCGACCATGTTCCGACCTCTGGGCGAGCTGCGCCGCGACCTGGATCGGTTCATCGCGGAGATCGCCCCGGCGTTCCGCTGACTCGCCGGCCCGCATCATTCGCGAACGGCCGTCACGTGTGGCGGGTGGGTCCTGTCGCAGGGCGCAGTCCCCGCGGGGCCGGCTCCGTCACCCCCACGCCCGAACGCCGCGCACCGCGCGGCGGACGGGACGAGGGGGGCCCACTACGCCGGCCTCGCGGGGACTGCACCCTGCGCCACCCACCCGGTCGCGCGATAGCTGTTCGGCAATGAGCTACAGGCGCGTCTCGTCGACCGGGAGCCCCAGCCAGTGTCGCCCGACCAGCTCGTAGTGGGAGAGGCGACCCTGCAGGTGCTGGCTGATCACGTGAATGTCCTGGAAATGACGCTGGAGCAGATTCTCCTCGTAGACCGCGGTCACGCCGGCGGCGTTGTAGACGGTGTCGACGACCTGGACCGCCAGCCGGATCGCGTGCGTGGTGGCCAGGCGCAGGGCCGCACGCTGGTCCTGGCTGATCGTGCCGGTCGAGCTCACGCCGCTCCAGATCTCGCGGACCGTCTCGGTCAGGTAGGCCCGGCCCGATCGGAGGTGGGCTTCGGCCTGGCCCACGTTGACCTGGATCATCGACTGATCACGTAGCGGGGCCGGCATGCCCCGTGGCGTCTTGGCGCCGGCCAGCTCGAAGAAGGTGGCCAGGCACGTGCGGGCCAGTCCGAGGGCGACCGCCGCATCGCCCGAGGCGAACAGCAGTGTCCGGGGGATCTGGTAGAGTGGTCCGGTCTCCACCAGCGGCGCCGTGACGGACAGAACGGTGCGCTCCGCGGGGACGAAGACATCGTTCACGGCGAAGTGGTGGGTCCCCGTGCCGCGCATGCCCCGGACGCGCCAGGTGTCGAGAAGCTCGGCTTCGGCGCCCGGGACGAAGAAGTAGCGCCGCTCCGTCTGTCCGTCCGCCTCCAGTCGGGGCTGGCCGCTCTCGACGACCTGGGCGTGCGCGGCCACCCACGCGGCATGCCGGCACCCGGTGCTGAAGCCCTGGCGGCCGGTGACCCGGTAGCCGCCCGGTACCACGATCGCCTGGGCGGTCGGGGCGGGCGTGTTCGCGACGACGCTGCGTGGCGTGTCGATCCAGATCGCGCGAGCGACATCCCGCGGCATCCGTGCCGCGTAGGTCGCAAAGATCGCGCCCTGATTGACGATCCAGCCGGTGCTGGCGTCGGCCTTCCCGATCTCCTCGATCACCTGGACGTAGGTCGGCAAGTCGAGCTCCGGGCAGCCCAGGGCGCGTGGCAGCGCCAGATGGAACAACCCGGCGTCGGCCAGCGCCTCGAAGAGCGGCCGCGGGAGCTCCCGCTCCGTCTCGATCTCATCGGCGCAGGATCGGATGTGGGGAACCAGCTTCCGGGCAGCGTCGAGCGGCGATTGGGCCTCGATGGCGGTCTGACCCCCTTGGCGCGGGCGCTCGGCCGGGCCGCCCGGCGCCGACAGGGTACACCGTGTATGATCCTGTGCGACCATGCGCCTCGAGATCATCTGCACGGGTGACGAGGTCCTCACGGGGAAGATCGTCAACACCAACTTCAGCTACATGAGCCAGAAGCTCGAGGACGTCGGGCTCTCGGTCCGGTGGGAGACGACGGTCGGTGACGACCGGGAGAGCCTCCTGCGGGCGTTTCGACTGGCGGGGGAGCGCTCCGACGCCGTCATCGTCAACGGTGGCCTGGGGCCCACGGTCGACGATCTGTCCCAGGAAGTCGCGGCCCAGGCCGCGGGCGTCGATCTCGTCCTCAATGAAGAGTGGCTGGCCCGGATGGAAGAGTTCTTTCGCCGGCGCAGCCGCGTGATGCCCCCCAACAACAGGAAGCAGGCCATGCTGCCCGTCACCGCGGAGGTGATCGACAATCCGATCGGCACCGCCTGCGGCTTCGCGCTCGACATCGGCAAGGCCCGCTTCTTCTTCACGCCCGGGGTGCCGCGCGAGCTCCGTGGCATGCTCGAGGAGCAGATCATTCCGCGCCTCCTCGCGCGCAGCGGCATGCAGACGGCGATCTTCCTGAAGCGGTTCCACTCGTACGGGCTGGGCGAATCGCACGTCGACGCGGCGTCGTGGCCCGCCAGCTCGACGAGGTGTGCGCGGCCGTCGGCCTCGAGGGCGCTTCATCGGCGGGCGAGCTGACACGCGAGACGGCCGAGGCAGTGGCGGGCGCCGCGCGACGTCAGACCGGCGCCACGCACGCGCTGGCGGTCCTGATCGATCTCGACGAAGGCGCGGACCGGATCGACCTCGGGGGGACCATCTGTCTGGCGATCGCGACCGAGCAGGCGGTGGCCTCGCGGCGCAGCCGCATCCTCGGCGGTCGCGAGTGGGTACGCCTGGGCGCGGTCGAGATGGGGCTCGACTGCCTGCGCCGCTATCTCCTGGGATTGCCCGTGTACGAGCGGATCGACTTCGAGAAAGCGTGAGGCCTCACGCGCCCCAGACCTCCCGCGCGACCTCGACCACGCGCTCGAGCTTGCGCCACTGCTCGTCCTCGGTGAGCGTGTTGCCGTGGTGCGTGCTCGCGAAGCCGCACTGGGGCGACAGGCCCAGGGACTCCAGTGACACGTACTTCGCCGCCTCGTCGATCCGGCGCGCGAGGGTCGCCTTCGACTCGAGCGCGCCCGACTTGGTGGTGACGAGACCCAGCACCACCTTCTTCCCGCGGGGCAGCAGGCGCAGCGGCTCGAAGCCGCCGGCGCGCTCGCTGTCCCACTCCATGAAGTAGCCCTCGACGTCGGTCGAGAACATCGCCTCCACGACCGCCTCTTCGTAGCCGCCCGAGGCCAGCCATGCGCTGCGGAAGTTGCCCCGGCAGGTGTGCATCGTCACCGTCATGGTGGGCGGGCGGCCGGCGAGGGCCCGGTTGATCATCTCGGCGTAGGTCCGGGGGAGGGTCGCGGGATCGTCGCCACTGGCGCGGAGGCCGTCGCGCAGCGTGGGATCGCAGAGGTAGGAGAAGCTCACGTCGTCGAGCTGCAGGTATGTGCACCCGGCGGCCGCGATGTGCCCGATCGCCGCCCGGTAGGCCATCGCGGCGTCCATCCAGAACGCGGCCAGGTCCGGATAGTGCTCGCGCGAGATGGCGCGCCGGCCGCCGCGCAGGTGGAGCATCGTCGGCGACGGGATACAGAGCTTGGGCACGGCCTTCGCCACCGAGGCGAGGAATCGGAAGTCGTCCGCCATGATCGGGCTCGCGCAGCGGACCTTGCCGGTGATCGTCACCATCGGCGGCAGGTCCTCGGCCTGGAAGCTCACGCCGGTCACGGGCGCCAGGCTCACTCCCTCGAGCTGCCGGAGGAAGTCGAGGTGCCAGAAGTCGCGCCGGTACTCGCCGTCGGTGACGGCCCGGAGGCCGAGCGATTCCTGCTTGGCGACGGCCGCGCGGATGCAGCGGTCCTCCACCTGTCCGAGCTGGGCGGGCGAGATCGCGCCGGCCTTCGCCTGGGCGCGCGCGTCGCGCAGCTCGGCCGGGCGCAGGAGGCTGCCAACCTGATCGGCACGGAACGGGGGCCTGGTCGTCATGCGCATCTGCTCCCTAGAGGCGGCGCCCCTGCTCGGGCCTACTGCAGCACGGCCTCGGCGATGCGCGCGAGCCCCGCCGCCATCTCCGATTCCCTCTTATTGTAATGATGCCTACGCTCTGTACCAGATCTGGGAGGTGATCAGTCAGATCCAGCGGCAGGTGAT
>JACQCN010000077.1 GCA_016201575.1 Candidatus Rokuibacteriota bacterium
GTCCTCCGCCAGGCGCACCGGATGGTAGAAGGGCGCCACGAGGATGTCGGTCCCGAGCCTGAGCCGGGACGTGCGGGTGGCGAAGCCGGCCAGCACCGGCAGCGGCGACGGCCAGTAGTGGTTGGTGACGGAGTGGTGCTCCTCCATCCACGCCGAGTCGAAGCCCAGCTCCTCGGCGCGGGTGACCTCTTCGAGCGCCTCCCGGAACGCGCCCCCGCCCTCGATCGGGATGAAGCCGAATCGCAGCGCCATCAGAGCTGGCCGGCCGCTTCGAGCGCGCGCTTGAGGCCCTGGCGATCCTCGGGCGAGATCGGCAGGAGGGGCGGCCGCACGTGGGCGCCGGCCAGGATGCCCTGCATGACCAGGATCTCCTTGGCCCGGGCCCGGTAGTCGCGCACCGGCGGGGCGAACATCGCGTCCACCACTGTCTGGACGCGGTCGCCCAGATCGCGCGCGGCCGGCCAGTCGCCGCGCATCGCGGCCTCGTACACGTCGGCGTGGGCGCGCGTGCACACCGCGCAGGCGCCGAGGAGCGCGCCCTTCGCGCCGAGCAGGTACGACTCCCAGATGAAGTTGTCGTTGCCCGTGAGCAGCGTGATGGGCCGCGGCGCCGCGGCCACGACGCCGGCGATCTCGCGGAAGCGCTTGGCGTCGAAGAGCGCCTCCTTGATGCCGGCGACCTGCGGGATCTCCATGAGCCGCGCCAGCGTCTCGTCGCTGAAGTTGGTGCCGCCGAGCGCGGGCTGGAGGGTGAAGAGGATCATCGGCAGGCCCACCCCGTCGGCGATGGCCTTGTGGTAGCGATAGGGGAGCTCCGGCGAGAGCGGCTGACCGAGGTAGTCGGAGATCGGGAACACGAGGAGGCAGTCGGCTCCCGCGTCCCGGGCCTCGCGGCCGTAGCGGACGGCCTGGGCCGTGAACGACGCGCCGAGCCCCGCCACGATCGGGATGTGCTTCCCCGCCAGCTCCTCCGTGTAGATCCGGATGACCCGGAGCTTCTCCTCCTGCCAGAGGTGCGGCCCCTCGCCGGTGTCGACGTTGACGGCGACGGCGCGGATGCCCTGCGTGGCGATCCAGCGGATGTACTTCCGCAGCTCCGGCTCGTCGATCTCGCCGTCGAAAGTCATCGGGAGGACGGTGGCCGGGATGATGCCCTCGAGATCGATCGACGTCGTCATCGGGTTCCCTCCAGGCTTCGGGTCACGCGGTGTCGCTCGAGCAGCGCCCAAAGCCTAGCACGAAACCGCGCGCGCCGTCACGCGCGCGTCCGCCGGTGACGAGGACGAGCGCGGTTCCGAGCGTCGCCAGCCTCCACGGGGTTTGCATGTTTCTGTCCTCCCGTTCGTCGTTGTTGTCCGTCACCGGGGACAACCCCGCCGGGCGGGCGCACGTTCCTCGCACGTTCCTCGCGCTTGACCGGCGGCGTGGCTCGCCCTACCGTGCAGCGCGACAGCGAAGCGGACGCGACGGGACGCCTTCGCGGAGAGGACCACACATGGCATTCAAGCTCGTGATGCTGCCGCCTCAGCGGGACCTGACGCGCCAGTGGGCGGTCCGGGTGGCCCGCGAGGTGCCGGAGGCGCAGGTGGTCGCGCCGGAGACGACGGCCGAGGCGCGGGAGCAGATCGTCGCCGCCGAGACGGCGTTCGGCACGATCCCGCCGGACGTGCTGAGGCTCGCCGGGAAGCTCCGCTGGCTGCAGGCGCCGGCCATCGCGCCGCCCGCCGGCTACTACTACCCCGAGCTGATCGCCCATCCCGTCGTCGTCACCAACTTCCGCGGGATCTTCAACGATCACATCGGCGCGCACATCCTGGCCTTCGTGCTGGCCTTCGCCCGCGGCTTGCACTACTACATCCCCGACCAGCTCCGCCACGAGTGGCGCCCGCGGCCGCCGGACACCGGCGTCGTGCACCTGCCCGAGACGACGGCGCTGATCGTGGGCGTGGGCGGCATCGGCACGGAGGCCGCGCGGCTCTGCGCGGCCCTCGGCATGCGCGTGGTCGGCACCGACGCGCGCCGTACCGATCTTCCTCCCGGCCTGGCCGAGCTGCACCGGCCGGAGGAGCTGGACAGGCTGCTGCCCGGGGCCGACTTCGTGATCCTCACCATTCCCCACACGCCGGCCACCGAGGGCCTCTTCGACGCCGCGCGGCTGCGCCGGATGAAGCGGAGCGCTTTCCTGATCAACATCGGGCGCGGGATGACGGTGAAGCTCGACGACCTGGTGGCGGCGCTTCGCGCCGGCGTGATCGCGGGCGCGGGGCTCGACGTCTTCGAGGTCGAGCCGCTGCCCTCGGACCACCCGCTCTGGACGGCGCCCAACGTGCTCCTCACGCCCCACACGGCGGGCTACGGCCCGTACCTCGACGAGCGCCGCTTCGAGATCCTCCTCGACAACTGCCGCCGCTACGCCGCGGGCCGGCCGCTGCGGAACGTCGTCGACAAGGCGAGCTGGTTTTAGATCGGAGAGGGCCTCGACGGCCCCCTCCGACGCCTCCCCGAGAACGGAGCTTGCGCCGGCGGGACTCACAGCGTGATCCCCTGGATGAGCCCGTCCACGGTCGTGCGGAGCTTGGGATCCTCCGGCAGGAGCGCCTGGATCTTGTTGACGGCGTGAAGGACGGTCGTGTGATCCTTGCCGCCGAACGCGCGGCCCACGTCGGCGAGCGAGGCGTGAGTCAGTTGGCGCGCCAGGTACATCGCGATCTGGCGCGGGAAGGCGACGGCGCGGGTGCGGTTCTTCGTCTTGAAGTCGGAGAACTTCACGCCGAAGAACTCGGCCACGCGCCGCTGGATCTGCTCGATGGTGATGATCTTCTCCTCGTCGCCCCAGAGGTCGGAGAGCACCTCCTGGGCGAGGTCGACGCTCATCTCGCGGCCGGTCAGGGCGCAGAAGGCGATCATGCGGGTGAGGGAGCCCTCGAGCTCACGGATATTGGACTTGGCGCGGCTGGCGATCAGGGAGGCGACGTCGTCAGGCAGGCGGACGCGTTCGCGCCCGGCCTTCTTCTTGAGGATGGCGACACGGGTCTCGAAGTCCGGGGGCTGGATGTCCGCGATCAGCCCCCACTCGAAGCGCGAGCGCAGCCGCTCCTCGATCTCGGGGATCTCCTTGGGCGAGCAGTCGCTGGAGACCACGATCTGCTTGTGCGACTCGTAGAGGTCGTTGAAGGTGTGAAAGAACTCCTCCTGGGTGCGCTCCTTCCCCGCGAGGAACTGGATGTCATCGATCAGCAGGAGGTCGATCGTCCGGTACTTGGCGCGGAACTCGGCGGTCCGGTCGTAACGAATGGCGTTGATCAGGTCGTTCGTGAACCGCTCCGACGAGAGGCAGATTGCCGTCATCCGCGGGAACAGCCGCGCCGTCTGGTCACCGACCGCGTGGAGCAGGTGCGTCTTACCGAGGCCGACTCCCCCGTAGATGAAGAGGGGGTTGTAGGCCCGCGACGGCAGCTCGGTGACGGCCTGGCAGGCCGCATGGGCGAGCTGGTTAGACGAGCCGACGACAAAGGTGTCGAACGTGTAGTGCGGATTCAGCCAGTCCGCGCCCGGAGCGGCCGAGCGCGTGGGACCGGGTGTCGTGGCTGGCTCCGGCGTCGCGAACACGTCGTCGGTGGCGGCCGCTTTGTCGACGACGATGACAATGCGCGGCCGGCCTCCGAGACACTCCGTGGCCGCGGCCTGTAGCGCCTCGAGCTGGTGCTGGGCCAGCCAATCACGCGAGAACCTGTTCGGAGCGCCGATCGTGAGGAGGTCTCCCTCGACCGCGAGCAGCCGGCTCGGCCGGACCCACGTATCGAGGACCGTGGCCGGGAGTTGCTTGTCGAGCACGATCAGAAGTTTGTTCCAGAGACTCTCAAGCACGCTCATGCTCCTCGCTTGTGCACATAGTTATCCACAGGTGTGGATAACCGAAAAACATCACATCAGGACTCGGCTATCTGCCCTGGCCGATCTATGGCGGATGGCGCATTGGACGCTGTCTAGCATGGCGCAACCTGGACAGTCAGGGCGCCTTTTCGAGCGCCGCCTTCCCCGAATCGGTCACCTATTCGTCTCGGTGCAAGGCCACCGTGACCTGATGCTCCTTCATCAAGGTAGACCTCGATCCCCTGGCCATCGATGATCCGGAAGGAATGGCGCCCCATTCGGAACTCTTGGCCGCGCGACTTGATGACCTCGAGTGACCGCAGGACCGCACGCCCGACCGGCTCGATCCTCAGCCGCACGATCGTATCCGCGATGAACTCCTCGGGTATGAGGGCTCCGAGCTGGGCGTCGCCGTGGACGGGACTTCCACGCCCAGCAGGGACTGGAGCCATTCTTCCGCGCCGCCGGTCCCGACCAGATACATCTCCCGCGAATGGGTCTCATGTAGCTCGCGCCTCAGCAACCCACCGCCCACCGGGAAGTCGAGCGGCTGGGCCACCTGCTGGAGGTCATACCCGGTGTACGCGGCGAGATGGTCAAGGGTCAGGAGCACATGCGGGTGCCGATAGAAGAACAGCAGCAGGTCCAGATCGGAGGGGTGGCGCAGACCCCCCGCCTCCAGAAGTTCTTGGATTGACTTCAGCTCCAATCGCCGGTCTCCGCAGGTGACGATGCCGGGAGAAGACCGGAGAACCACGTGATGGTATGCCCCGAAGAGGGGGACGGCAAGGTCCCTCTTTTCTCAGCGAGAGCTTGGCTAGCCCTTCGCGAGCTTCTCGACCCCGCTCTTCGACATCGTTTGCATGCGCGACACCAAGCTTTTCACCCTCCGCTCAGTCGCGCGATCGGCCAGGATGAGCTTCTTCGACCTGCCCGCGGTTACGATGTAGGCCACCCAGTCATCCAGGGTCGGCGTTCCCCGCCAGGCGATGGTGAGACCGCTGCGCCGCAGCCGACGACGTCCTTCTAGTTTTGCCAGTGGCTTCCGACTCGCTTGCATGTTGCTCCGTTCTCGGTGAGAATCCCGCCTGAGGAGAAAGTCTGTACTTTTCGAAAGCTATTTTCGTGGCGGCTCGAGCCGGGACGTCAAGGCTTTGTTCTCAGCCTCCCTGCCTTCATGATCCCTGAAGATCGAGGCCCCCTCCGATTGCCCTAGCGAAATGCCGGCACGATCTCGCCCATGAACCGGTCGAGCTGGGGCCGGGGATCGCGGGGCAGGAACATCGTGGGGATGAAGAGCAGGTCCACGCCCGCCTCGGCCAGTCGCCCGAGCTTGTCGCGGACCTCCGCGGCGCCGCCCGCGAGCATGATGTCGCGCGCCGCGGTCTCGTCGCGCCCCATCCGCCGCATGAAGGTCGTCCGCGCCCGCTCGACCTCGGCGGGGTCGTCGCTCAGGCAGAGCCCCATGACCGCCGAGCGCGTGATCGTCTTGGCGTTGCGGCCGACGGCGGCACAATGCTCCTCGAGGATCCGGCCCTTGCGGGCGAGCGTCTCCGGCCCGCCCCACACGTTCCAGTGGTCGGCGTGCCGCGCGGCGATCCGGAGCGTGATCTTCTCGCCGCCGCCGCCGACCATCAGCTCCGGGTGCGGGGACTGGACGGGCCTGGGCATGAGCGGCGCGTCTTCCAGCCGGTAGTGGCGGCCCGCGAACGTGGTGCGCTCGCGGGTGCAGAGCGAGAGCAGGATCTGGCAGGCCTCGTCGAGCATCTCGAGCCGCTCGCGGAGCGTGTGGAAGGGGATGCCGTAGGCGCGGTGCTCGTTCTCCTGCCAGCCGGCGCCGAGGCCGCAGATGAGCCGGCCGCCGGAGACGATGTCGACGTTGGCCGCCATCTTCGCCAGCACCGCGGGGTGGCGGTAGGTGTTGCCGCTGACGATGGTGCCGACGCGCATCCGGGACGTGAGCGGCGCCAGCGAGGCCAGCGTGGTCCAGCACTCGAGCGTGTCGCCGGCGCGCTCGGTCGCGTTCGGCATGAAGTGGTCGGTGACGCAGGCCGCGTCCCAGCCGCTGCCGTCGAGGTGGCGCCAGAGCCGGAGGGCCTCGTCCCAGGTGACGCCGCCGAGCCCCGTGAAGATCCCGAAGCGCATCCCCATCACCGGTCACCCTCCCGCGGCGCGGGGCCGCCGTCGACCACGATCGTGGCGCCGGTCATGAAGGAGGCGGCGTCGGAGGCGAGGAAGACGCACGGCCAGGCGATCTCCTCGACCCGCCCCCAGCGCCCCATCGCCACCCGCGCCGCCACCGCCTTGTAGGTGCGCTCGGCGTCGGGGTCGGTCTTTCCCAGCACGTCCAGGTAGCCCTCGGTCTCGATCGGCCCGGGCGCGACGCAGTTGACGCGGATGCCGCGGCGGCCCCAGGCGACGCCGAGCTCGCGGGTGAGCGTGATGACCGCGGACTTGGCGGCGCCGTAGTGGGCCATCATCGGCGCGCCGTAGATGCCGGCGATGGACGCCACGTTGACGATGACGCCGTGCCCCTGGGCGAGCATCGCGCGCCCGGCCCACTTGCAGCCGAGGAACACGCCGTTCAGGTTGATGCCGACCACCGCGTTCCACCCGTTGAGCGAGATGTCCTCGAACTTCGCGCGGAACGACGCGCCGGCGTTGTTGACCATGACGTCGAGCCGCCCGAGCTCGCGCACCGCGCGTTCGACGATGGCCTGCACCTGGTCCTCGTGGCGCACGTCGACGGCCATCGCGAACGAGCGCCGGCCGAGGTCGCGGATCTCCTTGACGACGGGCTCCAGGTGCTCGAGCTTCCGGCTGCAGATCGCCACGTCCGCGCCCGCGCGCGCGAGCTCGAGCGCGATCGACCGGCCGATGCCGAGACCGCCGCCCGTGACGACGGCGGTCTTGCCCTCGAGCGAGAACGGGGAGCCGGCCATGGGCGGCACCATACTCCAGGCGCCCGCAAGCTGTCGAGCCCCTGGGAGCGGACGGGCGCGGCGCGACCTCGAGGTGGTTCGCGCGATCCGCGGCCTCGTCGGTCGAGACGTGAAGCTGACGGTCGAAGCCGCGGTGTCGAGCGCCGGCTTGGCCGGCGCCATCCCCGGGGAGGTTCGGAGGGGAGCAGAGCCCCCCTTCGAGGACGCTCAGCGAGGGAGCGGGGGCGGGAGCATCGCCGTCGCGCGGAAAGGGGGAGAGGGGCCCCGGCGTGGGAGCGGCTACTGGCGCAGCCCGCTCACCTGCGCCGCCACCAGCTGCTCGGCCTCCCCGAGCTTGTTGGCGGCGCACGCCCACAGGTCCGGCACGCCCTCGGAGCCGGCGATCATGCCCGCGAAGCCGGGATTCTTCGCGTCGAAGTGCCAGCGGGCGGCGTCCTCCTCGATCGCCTTCACCAGGCGCGGGCACTCGCCCAGGATCGGGTCGCGCCCCACCACCGCGAAGTCGCCGCGGGTCGCGTAGACGCTCCAGGCGGTGGCCGCGAAGGAGTAGAGTCGCATCGCGGACTCGATGGCCTGCTTGATGTCCGCGCGGCCCTCGGCTTCGCTCAGGTACGCCAGCACGCGCGGCTTGGCGTCGTCGGTGCGGGTCGCGTAGTCGGCATGACTGACCCCTTCCACGGCCGCCGCCCGGAGGTCGAGGAGCGCCTGCATCGCCTCGCGCAGCGAGACAGGCGACACGCGCGCGATCTCCAGCGCGGGCCGGGGCGGCGGTGCCGGACGCGGCGGCTCGACGGCGCGCGCCTCGATCCGGGCGGGCTCGGCCGGAGCCGCCGCGGAGTCGGGCTCGGTCGGCGCCGCCGCCGCGGGCTTCGCCTCGGGCTTCGGGGCGGCGGGCGGCACCGAGCGCGCGGCTGGCGATCGGGCTGGCGCCCGCGGCGGTTTCGCCGCCGCCACGCCCGGCGAGGCAGGCGCGCCGGCTGGCTCGAAGACGAGACCGCGGATCAGCCGCTGCGGGATCGTCCGCTCCCGCCCGCCGACCTCGATCACGACGGCCGTGGCGGTGGTTCCCTTGATCGTGCCCCGCACCCGCTCGCCCGTCGTGAGGTCGATGGCGTCGCCGGCGGCGACGCGGGGCAGGGCGGCGCCGAGGAGCAGTGCGGTGGCCGTGATGAGGGCGCGCTGGTCGAATCGCATGCCCCCCATTGTAATCTGAGTGCGCCCGAATCGAAGCTGGTCGCGGCCGGTCGGCCGCGATCAGTCGCGGGCGAGGAGCGCGATGGGGTCGGCGGGCTTGGTCAGGTGCTCCGACTTCGAGGCAGCGTCCGCGGGGCAGGCCGTCAGGCCAGCGTGACGCGCAGGACTTCTTCGACGGTGGTGGTGCCTTCGATGACCTTGGTGAGGCCGGACTGGCGGAGGGTCTTCATGCCCTGGCTGATGGCCACGTCGCGGATCTCGGCCGTCGGCGCGTTGCGGAGGATGAGGTCGCGGATCTCCTGGGTGACGGGCATGACCTCGTAGATGGCGACCCGGCCCTTCATGCCCGTGAAGTTGCAGGTGGCGCAGCCCTTGCCTTTGTA
>JACQCN010000152.1 GCA_016201575.1 Candidatus Rokuibacteriota bacterium
GGGTGGTCGAGGGCGAGGTGCGCTTCGACCGCTACTCGCGCCTGCTCTACGCGACCGACGCCTCCATGTACCAGATGGAGCCGATCGGCGTCGTCCTGCCCCGCCACACGGGCGACGTGCAGGCCGTCCTCCAGGTCGCCGACCGGACGGGCACGCCCGTGCTGCCGCGCGGCGGCGGCACGTCGCTCACCGGGCAGACCGTCAACCGCGCGATCGTCCTCGACTTCTCGCCGCACATGAACGCGCTGCTGGAGGTGAACGGAGAGGAGGGCTGGGCGCGCGTGCAGCCGGGCCTCGTCCAGGACGAGCTGAATCACCTCGTGCGCCCGCGCGGGCTCCTCTTCGGCCCCGACACCTCCACCTCCAACCGGGCCACGCTCGGCGGCATGCTCGGGAACAACTCGGGCGGCGCCCACTCGATCGCCTACGGCCTCACCATCGACCACGTCCTCGAGCTGACGGTCCTCCTCGCCGACGGCACCGAGACCGTGCTGAAGGCGCTGTCGCCGGAGGCGCTGCGCGCGAAGTGCGCGAAGCCCGGCCTGGAGGGGCAGATCTACCGCGAGGCGCTCCGCCTGGGGCGGGAGCACGCGGACGAGATCCGGGCGCGCTACCCGACCCACTGGCGCCGCGTGGCCGGCTACAACCTGAACGAGCTGATCGCCGACCGGCCGCTCGATCTCGCGCGGGTGGTCGTGGGCTCCGAGGGCACGCTGCTGACGATCGTGGAGGCCAAGGTTCGCCTGGTGCGGCGGCCTTCGCGCACCGCGCTCTGTGTGATCCACTACCGCGATCTGCTGGAGGCGCTCGAATCCTCGCAGTCGATCCTGGAGACCGGGCCGTACGCGGTCGAGCTGACCGACAAGCTGATCCTGGACCTCGCGCGGGGAAACCTCGAGCAGTCCAAGCGCATCGGTTTCGTCCAGGGCGATCCGGCCGCCCTCCTCATCGTCGAGTACGCGGGCGAGGACGAGGCGGCGGTGCGGGCCAGGGTCGAGGCGCTCGAGGCGCGCCGCGCGCGCGAGGGCTGGGGCTACGCCGCTCACCGCGCGCTCGATCCCGCCGAGCAGCAGTCGATCTGGAAGCTCCGCAAGGCCGGCCTCGGGCTCCTGCTCGGGATGAAGGGCGACCGGAAGCCGATCGCGTTCGTCGAGGACACGGCCGTCGACCCGCGGCACCTGGCGAAGTTCGTGCCGCGGTTCCGCGACGTCCTGGCCCGGCACGGCGCCCAGGGCGCCTACTACGGGCACTGCTCGGTGGGGTGCCTGCACATCCGGCCCGTCATCGACCTCAAGACGCCGCGGGGGCTCGAGCAGGTCCACCGGATCGCCGGCGAGATCACCGACCTCGTGCTCGAGTTCGGCGGGACCATCTCCAGCGAGCACGGCGACGGCCGCGCGCGGAGCCCCTTCCTCGAGCGCGTCTACGGCCCGCGCCTGTTCCAGGCCTTCCGCGAGCTGAAGCGCGCCTTCGACCCGAAGAACCTGATGAACCCCGGCAACATCGTGGCGAGCCCCGGCCTCACCGAGCACCTCCGCTACGGCCCGCAGTACACGACGTGGGAGCCGGCGACGCTGCTCGACTTCTCCGCGCAGGGCGGGTTCGCGGCGGCCGTCGAGATGTGCAACGGCGTTGGCGTGTGCCGGAAGAAGCTCGAGGGGACGATGTGCCCCTCTTACATGGCCACGCGCGACGAGGAGCACTCGACGCGGGGCCGCGCCAACGCGCTGCGGGCCGTCCTCTCGGGGCAGGTGCCCGCCGCCGACTTCACGGGCAAGCGGCTCTACGCGGTGATGGACCTCTGCCTCGAGTGCAAGGCGTGCAAGGCCGAGTGCCCCGCCAACGTCGACATGGCGAAGCTCAAGTACGAGTTCCTGTCCCACTACTACGCCGCCAACGGCCTGCCCCTCCGCAACCGGCTCTTCGGCCGAATCGCCACCGTGAGCCGGCTCGGCTCCCGGGTGGCGCCGCTCGTGAACACGGTGTCGGCGCTCGGCGCGAGCCGCTGGCTCCTCGAGAAGATCGTGGGGATCGACCGGCGCCGGCCGCTGCCGCCGCTCGCCGGCCAGACCTTCACCGACTGGTTCCGTGCGCGCCCGGCGCCGCCGGCGGCGCCGCGCGGCGAGGTCGTGCTGTTCCACGACACGTTCGTCACCTACAACCAGCCGCAGATCGGGCGCGCCGCGGTGGCGCTCCTGGAGCGGGCGGGCTACCGGGTGACGCTCGTCGACCGGAAGTGCTGCGGGCGGCCGCTGATCTCGAAGGGGCTGCTGCGCGAGGCGCGGGACCACGCGGCCTGGAACGTCGAGCGCCTCGCCCCCCACGCGGCGGCCGGCACCGCGATCGTGGGGCTGGAGCCCTCCTGTCTGCTGACGCTCCGCGACGAGTACGTGGACCTGCTCCGCACCGACGCGGCGCGGGCGGTGGCCGCGCGGAGCCTGCTGCTCGAGGAGTTCCTCGAGCGGGAGCGCGCCCGCGGCCTCGTGCTGCCCTTCGCCGCGCGCGGGCGGAGGGCGCTGCTGCACGGGCACTGTCACCAGAAGGCGCTGGTGGGAACGGGGCCGACCGTGGCCGCGCTCCGCTGGGCGGGCTTCGACGTGACGGAGGTCGACTCGGGCTGCTGCGGGATGGCGGGCTCCTTCGGCTTCGAGCGCGAGCACTACGACATCTCGGTGCGGCTCGGCAACCGGCGCCTCGCGCCGGCGGTGCGCGAGGCGGGCCCGGACGTCGAGGTCGTGGCCCCGGGCATCTCCTGCCGGCAGCAGATCGAGCACCTGACCGACCGCCGCGCCCGCCATCCCGCCGAGGTGCTGTGGGACGCGTTGGCAGGCCGCTGAGCGCCCCGCCAAGCCGCTCAAAAAGGTCCAGATGCGAGGCGGCGCGCAGTTCGAGTTGAGCGCCGGAGGCGCGAGGCGAGTCCCGAGTGGATCAGATTGCTCGGCTCGCCTCCGGCTGCGCCTCGCCCACCACGCAGGGAGGAGCGACCGAGCCAACGACCGCAGTTCGAGCCGAGCAGCGCCAGCGAGGCCGTCGCGA
>JACQCN010000078.1 GCA_016201575.1 Candidatus Rokuibacteriota bacterium
CTTCGGCCAGTCCCCGAGACGGCCGAGGATTTCGCGCCGCGCCTCGGCGACGGTCACGGCGCCCACCACGGCGATGATCGCGGTGTCGGGCCGGACGTGCCGCTGGTAGAAGTCGATGACCTGCGGCCGGGTGAGGGCGCCGACGGACTCGAGGCTGCCCTCGACCGGGTGCCCGTAGGGATGGCGCGGGTAGACCAGCCGCATCAGCTCCCGCCCGGCGACCGTCTCGGGGTTCTCCTCCGACCGCTTGATGCCGGCCTGGATCTCCTTCACCGTCCGCGTGAGCTCGTGCTCGGGAAACGATGGGGCGCGGATCACGTCGGCGAGGAGATCGAGCCCGAGCCCGAGATCCTTCTTGAGGACCGACAGCGACACCGTGAGGCCGTCGCGGCCGGCGTCGGACTCGAGGGCGCCGCCCACGAACTCGATGGCCCGGTCGATGTCCTCGCTCGCGCGCGTGGCCGTCCCGCGCGTGAGCAGCTCGGCGGTGAGGTTGGCGAGGCCCGGCGCGTCGGGCGGATCGAAGGCGCTGCCCGCGCGGAAGTAGGCGCGCACCGCCACGATGGGCACGGCGGGCCGCTCGGCGACCAGCAGCACGATGCCGCCGGGGAGGATCTCGCGATGGGCGATCGGCCCCGCGACGGCGGGGACGGGAAGAGTCACGAGCAGCGCGAACACGAGCAGCCGGAGCCGTGGGGTCATCGCCCCCAATGATATACCCCGCGGCAATTCGGGGGCGGGGGCGCTCCGGCTACCATCCGCCCGCCACCGAACCGGAATCGAGCACCTCTCTGACGTGCCGCGCCAGGTCGCGCGGCGTGAAGGGCTTCTGAACGAAGGGGATGCCCGGCTCCAGGACGCCGTGGTGGACGATGGCGTCGTGTCAACTTTGCCGGTCGCCCGACGTCGGGCCACCGGGGGCCAAGCGGGCACGGCGCCGGGAGGGGAGCTCAGTCGAGCTGCTTGCGGAAGCGCAGCACGGAGAGGGTGAAGACCACGGCCCCGAAGACGGCGAGCGGGGCCATGTTCGGCCACAGGTACTCGAGCCCCACGCCCTTCAGCACGATGCCGCGGACGATGCGCAGGAAGTACGTGAGCGGGATCGCCGCGGCGATGTACTGGGCGCCGCGGGGCATGCCCTCGATCGGGAAGAGCAACCCCGAGAGGTAGATGGAGGGCAGGAACGTCAGGAACGCGAGCTGCATGGCCTGGGGGACCGTGCGCGCCGAGGTCGACACGAAGATGCCGATCCCGAGCGTGCCCCACATGAACAGGAGCGCCATGCCGTAGAGCAGCCCGAGGCTCCCCCGGATCGGGACGCCGAAGACGAAGCGGGCCACGAGCAGGGCCATGGTCATCTGCCCGTAGGCGACGAACAGGTTGGGGATGATCTTCCCGAGCAGCAGCTCCCAGCGCCGGATCGGGCTCACGATCAGCGCCTCCAGCGTCCCCTTCTCGCGCTCCCGCACCACCGAGACGGCCATCGCGGTGATGGTGGTCTGCATGAGGAGGGCGCCGATGAGCCCGGGCACGATGAAGATGGCCGAGACCAGGTCCGGGTTGTACCAGGCCCGCACCCGGAAGTCGAGCGGCGGCGCGTCCCGGCGGAGCACGGTGCCCTCGAGGCTCCGGGTGAGGATGTCCAGGGAGCGGGCCGCGCCGAGGGAGCCGGCGGCGTTCATCGCCGAGGTCGCGACCATCGGGTCCGAGGCGTCGACGATCACCTGGATCTCCGCGCGCGACCGCGACAGCCGCCGGGCATAGTCGGGCGGGATCACGATGCCCACTTTGGCCCGGCCTTCGTCGATCAGCCGCGTCAGCTCGCGCGGGCTCCCTACCCAGTACCGGATCGTGAAGTACTGGCTGTTCTCGAACGCCTCCAGGAGCGTCCGCGCCTCCACGCTCCCCGACTGGTCGAACACCGCGGTGGACACGTGCTTGACGTCCGTGTTGATGGCCCAGCCGAAGATGAAGAGCATGGCCACGGGGACGAAGAGGGCGAGGGTGACCGCGAGCGGATCGCGGCGGAGCTGGATGAACTCCTTGGCGATGATCCCGGTGAGCCGGCTCAGCATCACCCGATCTGATCACGCTCGGCAGCGCTTCGGTGAGGAAGGCTGTCGATCAAGGTTCGTTCACGCACTTGCTCATTAGCGGCTCAATCTTACCCAGCGGGCGGCCCGCTTGGAGCTGTTCCCAAGCAACCAGCAACTCGGCGTGATGGATTTCGGCCCAGGCTTCGACGAAGCGTCCGATGGCGAAAATGCCCACTTCCTCTTGGTAGTAGGCCTGGAAGGGCGGCCGATGATGTGGCCCGGTGGGTTCAGCAAACATGCGGATGATGATCCCGAAGAATCGGGCGAGTTCTGGCATTCCGTCTGGCCCCTTGTCTCCTCCTCATCCCAATCCAGATCATTCTACGCCGCCGCCGGAGGGCCTCGACTTCCGTCGTCCGGCAACGCGCCGGATCAGCGGCGGCGCGCAGCGCCGGCCGCTGCATTCGGAGGTTGGGGGGGTCAACCTATCTCCCCGACCGTTCACGGTCCGACGCCATGATTGTCATTCGCGGATCACCCCGAAC
>JACQCN010000079.1 GCA_016201575.1 Candidatus Rokuibacteriota bacterium
ACTCAGTTCCTGGGGGAGGCTCGGAGGGGGCCGGCGAGGCCCCCTTCGACTATCGAGCGCCGGCTTTGCCGGCGCTGCCTCGGGGGGAGGTTCGGAAGGGGGGCGAAGCGCCCCTCCGAGCAACCTCAGAGCCGGTCGATGAGACCCCGGCAGCGCTTGCCGCCGCAGAAGAGAAAGTCCCACAGGACGAACAGCGCGATCACCGCCAGCACGCCCACGACCCAGCCGACCCAGCCCATATCGCCGTTCCTTTCCAATGTTACGACGCCCGTCCGATCAGTCGGTGGACCGTCCCCTTGTGGCCGACGACGTACAGCTCGCCGTCCCGGTCCTCGCCGAACGACGCTGGGCCACCACGAGGAGGACCCGCTCGTCCGTCGCCGCCGCGTTGGGGTCCCCCGACACCCGGTACTCGGCTACGACTGTCGCGCCGTCCGGCTCGCGCGTGTAGTCGACGAAGAAGCGGCCGTTCTTCCGGTACTCGGGATGGAAGGCCAGCCCGAGGAGCCCGCGCTCGCCGCCCGCGAGGACGCGGCGGGTGATGTCGAGGAACGGCGCCTCGAGGAGGCGCCCGCCCTGGACGATCCGGATGCACCCCGGCTGCTCGAGGACGAAGAGCCGGTCGTCGCCCGCATGCGTGACGTAGAGCGGGCTCTCGAGACCGGCCGCCACCGGCCCGAGCGCGATCCCCGGCTGCGCCAGGGCGGGCGCGGCGGTCCAGAGCGCCCACACGACCGCCGCGATCCCGAGCGACTTCCGGGTCAGCGGGCGGCGAGGGCTCGCAAGGCGGCCTTGCCCGCCTCGGAGTCCCACTTCTTCGGCCCGATCGCCTTGCCCGCGATCTTGCCGTCGGGGCCGATCAGGAACACGGTGGGCGTCGCCACCACCCGGTAGGCCTGCGTGACGGCGCCGCCCTCATCGACGAGGACCGTGAACGAGGGCTTCTTCTCCTGGACCCATTCGAGGACCGGCCCCTTCTTCTCGCCGATGTTGACGGCGAGGACGGTCAGGCCGTGATCCTTCAGCTCGCGATGCACCTGCTCGATTTTCGAGGGTAACTCCCCCGCGCAGTGCGGTCACCAGGTCGCCCAGAAGTAGAGCAGCACCGCCCGCCCGCGGAAATCGGCGAGCGAGACGGATGTCCCGTTCACGTCGGGCAGCGTGAACGGCGGCGGCACCAGCCCGTGCATCGGGGTGACTCTGGCCGCGTCGAGCTTCGCGTCGAGGTCGGGAGCCGCCGCGGAGGCCGGCGTCAGGGCCGCGCCGAGCGCCAGCACCCCGACCGCGAGCCCGCGGGTCCAGCGGGAAGACGTCGTTGAGCGCATGGTCATGTGGTCCGTCTCCTCCGAGAGCCCAGTCTACATGAGACCGGTCCGCGCGGCCTCCCGGGCTCACTCTCGTGAACCCGCCGGGGTGCCCGGCTATTCCCGCGCCGCCTCACCGGGCGACTCGCCGAAGACCCGGGCGATGCGGTAAAGCACCAGCGCGGTCGCCGTTCCCGTCACCATCGACGCCTCGGTGGCGAAACCGCTGTTGACGACCGCGAGCGGGCCCCTCAGGAGCAGGCGCGCGAGGCTCCCGAGGCTCCAGACTGGACTGCCGTCGCCCTCGGGCGCGGATGTGGACCGACTGCTCGAGCGCCGGCTTCGCCGACGCAATCCCGGAGGGAGGTTCGGAAGGGGGGCGGAGCCCCCTTTCCGAGAGCTGCTCACGCCGCCACGCGCACGCCGCGGCCCGGGGCGACGCGGGCGCGGAGGGCGTCGCGGAGGCTGCCGTAGCTGCCGGCGGGCAGGAAGATGATGATCTAGCACGTCTTCCGCGCGAACACCATCCACTCCTGGGCCGAGCGCCGGGGCACGGTGCGCAGGGGCGCGAAGGCGCGCTCGAAGCGGAACCACGGCGCGAACCGCCGGCGGATCTCCGCGCGCGACATCGGGAAGGGCGGGCCCCCGCCGGTCCGGCGGATCGGGTAGAAGCTGGCGAGGAACCAGCCCCCGGGCCGGAGGATGCGCCGGATCACCTGCACGTACTCCGGCCGGCGGGCGGGGTCGATCGCGCAGAAGCACGTGTACTCCCAGACGCCGTCGAAGGCGTTGGGGTAGTCGCGGTCGAGCGTGAAGAGGTCGTGCCGCTCGAAGGTCGCCGCCGATCCCTCGCGGGCGGCGAGCGCGCGCGCCGCCCGGATCGCGTCGTCGGCGAAGTCGAAGCCGAGCGCGTCGTAGCCGCGGCTGGCCAGGTAGCGCACGTCGTGACCGCGCCCGCAGCCGGGCACGGCGACCCGGCCGCGCGGCGGCGGCGTGGCCTCCACGAAGTCGACGAGCGCGGGCGCGGGGCCGCCGAGCTCCCAGCCGTCGCCGTGGCGCTGATAGAGGTCCTCCCAGAACGCGGGGCTGCTCACCGCGGTCATGTCGGTCTCGTCTCCATGATCTTCCCTCCGCCTCTCGGGAGTTTACCGGATGGCGCCGCCGCCGCTCGCCCCGCCACACGAGAAGAGTGAGCTGCCGCGCGGCAACCGCGGGCGCGGCCGCCCCCGGGCCGAGAGAGCATCGCGACCCGCTCCAGGTCCGAGCGCCGGCTTTGCCGGCGCAACGATCCTGGGGGATGCTCGAAGGGGGCCGTCGAGGCCCCTTCGAAGGTCTAGCGGGCATTATTCACGAACGAGAGTCGCGTATGGCGGGCGGGTCCTGGCGCAGGGCGCAGCCCCCGCGGCCCGGCTCCGTCACCCACTCGCCCGAACGCCGCGCTGCGCGCGGCGGACGGGACGAGGGGGCCCACTGCGCCGGCCCCGCGGGGGCTGCGCACTGCGCCACCCGCCCGGTCGCGCTGGCGGCGTTCGTGAATAATACGGGCTAGCGCGGATCATTCACGAA
>JACQCN010000114.1 GCA_016201575.1 Candidatus Rokuibacteriota bacterium
CAACAAGGTGGACCGGCTCGAGAACCCCCGCGCGCTCGACGCGCTGGTCGAGCGGGCTCGCGGCGTCCCGGTGTCGGCGGTCACGGGGGCGGGGCTCCCCGAGCTGCTGGCCCGGATCGAGAGCCTGCTGCGGCCCCAGACTCCCGTCGTCAGCCTCCGGATCCCGTACGCCGACGGCGGCGCCCTCGCCCTCTGCTACAAGCGGGGACGGGTGCTGGCCCGGGCCGACGAGCCCTCGGGCGTCCGGGTCGACGTCGAGCTGCCCACCCAACTGATCGCCGCCGTCTCGGCCTACATTCTCTAGTTCGGTACGGGGCCGAGCGCGAAAGCGGATCCCGATTCCCTTCCGAGCCTCCCGTTTCGTCTCGACTCGACGGGAGGCCAACAGCGCGGCGCTCGCCTCTTTCGCCGACGCGTCACATCGTGCCCCCTCGATAGGCCCGATCAGGCTGACGGATTTCCGCCTCGGCCTTCTCCAACCAGAATCGCATGCCCATGTCCCGGTACATCGTCCTCGCCGTGGCGAGATGCTCCTGAGCCGGCTCCGGCTCTCCTGCGCGCCGATGCAGCCGACCGAGGCCGAAGTGACAGTGCGCCACGAGGGGACGCATGCCGAGCTCCGTTGCCAGTGCCATCGCCCGCTGGTAGTGGGCTCGCGCCACATCGGCGTCCGGTGGCTCGTCCACAGCGAGGGTATCGGCGAGAGTGAGGAGGGCGCGAGCCTCGTTGGCTGCTTCACCGAGCGCCGTCGCGAGGCCCAGCCCGCGCTGCGCGAGCGTTTTCGCTGCGACCAGGTGGCCAGCCAGGCGCTGCCCATCGGCCCCACAGATATAACTGTGCGCGAGTTCCGTCTTCAGGCCGACCCGTTCGTGCTCTCTGATGCCGCGTTCGAGATAGGACAGCGCCTCCTCGATCCGGCCGACCCATCCGAGGGCCCATCCATACCAGGTTTCGGTGCGCGTGCGCAGGAAGCCCCTGACGCCGATCGCCTCGGCCAGCGCAAGCGCTCGCTCACACCCGGCGAGGGCGGTGGCAAAATCGCCGCGCCCCATCAGGGCCCGCGCACGGTTCGTGTGAGCGGTGACCTCGGCGGGTGCGTAGCCCGCCGCCTGCGCCGCCTGGAGTCCCCGGTCGCCGTATTCCATCGCGCGATCGAAGTCGCCGAGGGAGGAGAGACACTCGGCAAGCCGGCCGCAGGAGCCGGTAAACGGCGTCACGGAGGCCAGTCCAAGCCGCTGCTTGGCGACGTCTTTGTCGGAACTCTCGACGACGTTCAGGTACCACTCGATGGCCACTCGATACTCGCCCCGGGCGAGAAGGCTCTCCGCCGTGGCGTGGGCGGCGAGGATTCGCAGTTCGGCGCTGGCCGTCGCCACCCCCAGCTCGAAGGCGCGGCGTCCGTACTCGATCCCTTCCCGGTACTGGCCGTTCCACCAGCAGTAGATGGCCAACCGGGCGTACGTGTGACCGAGGCGAGGCTCGTCACCGGCGTCGCGGGCAAGGTCCTCTGCCTCGCGGTGCAGACGGATGAGCCGATCCACTTCGCTGCGGAGTAACAAGGGCCCGTGGAAGTCATGGCGCACGTCGATCGCACGGCGGGCACGGTCTGGTCCGGCGGGAAGCTGATCAATCGCCGCGAGCGCTTGCTCCAGGCGCTCGAGACCCTCTCGCAACGCGCCCCGCTCGTGCGCGCGCGTCCCCGCCTCGCGAAGCGCGTCCACGGCCTTGTCCCACACTTCCGCCCGGATCGCGTGGTGGGCGATCCGCTCGACGTGCTCGACGAGGCGATCGGCATAGAGACGCTCGATGGCCTCGACGATGCGCGCATGCAGTGCCCGCCGTCGGTCCTGCAGCACACCGCCGTAGGCCACCTCGTGGGTCAGCGCGTGCTTGAACGTGTACTCGACCTCCGGGAACAGGCTCGTCACGTACAGGAACTCGGTCGCCTGCAAGCGCGCCAGCCCGGCCTCGAGCACGTCGTCCGGGACGTCGGCGATGGCCCGGAGTAGAGAGCCCGGGACATCCTTGCCGACCACCGCGGCCGTCTGCAGGAGGCGCTTGTCCTCCGGGGGGAGCCGGTCGATGCGGGCGGCGAGGACGGCCTGGACGGTCGCCGGGATCTGGATCGTCTCGGTGGGGGCCGTCAGGCGATATGCGCCCCGCGCGCCCTCCAGCACTCGCGTCTCGACGAGGGTGCGAATGGTCTCCTCCAAGAAGAACGGGTTGCCCTCGGTTCGCTCGACGAGCAACTGACGGAACGCGCCGAGCTCGGGGGCGTCGCCGATCAAGGCACACAGCAGCTCGTCGGCGTTCTCGGGCGGCAGGGGATCGACCCGGAGCTGGGAGTAATAGGTCTTGCTGCCCCAGCCGTGCTGGTACTCGGGGCGGTAGTTGACGAGCAGCAGGACGCGCGCCGTGGGCAGGCTCTCGACGAGGTCGTCCAGGAACGCCTGGGTCGCGGAGTCGATCCAGTGCAGGTCCTCGAAGACCAGCAGCAGCGGCTGGACCCGGCTCTCGCGCACCACGAGCCGCTTGACGGCCTCCAGGGTCTGCCGCCGGCGCTGCGCCGGATCGAGGTTCGACCACTCGGCCCCCTCGACGGGCACGTCCAGGAGCGCGAGCACCGCCGGCAGGGCCGGCTCCAGCGTCCGGTCGAGCGCGAGGAGCTTGCCCGTGACCTTCTCCCGGAGCCTCCGGACATCGTCGCGGTCCTCGACCTGGAAGTACGTGCGGAGGAGATCGATCAGCGGACGATACAGCGTCGCCTTGCCGTAGGAGACCGAGCCGCTCTCGAGGACGAGCCAGCCCTGTGTGCGATGCGAGTGGCCGAGCTCCCACACCAGGCGCGACTTGCCCACCCCGGGCTCGCCCACCAGGGCCGCCACCTGCCCGTGTCCCTCGCCGGCGCGCTCCAGCGCCCGCGCGAGCACCTCCATCTCGGCGCCCCGGCCCACGAACCGCGTGAGACCACGCGCGGCCGTCGCCTGCATCCGCGTCCGCACCGGCGCCGCCCCGGTCAACTCG
>JACQCN010000107.1 GCA_016201575.1 Candidatus Rokuibacteriota bacterium
ACCCGATCGCGCCGGCGACCACGGCCAGCGCGCCCGCCCACCAGTAGGCGCGCAGGCCGCCGCTCACGGCGAGGAGGATCTGGGTGGGCAGCGGCACCGCCTGGCCCAGGTCCGCGAAGATCACCGCGAAGCGGGGGACGACGAAGGTGAGGAGGAAGACGATGGCGGCGGCGCTGGCGGCGACGATGATCGCGGGGTAGATCAGCGCCGAGACCACCGCCTCCGTGAAGGCGGCGCGGGCCTCGAGGAACTCGGCGAGGCGCCGGAGCGTGATCTCGAGCACGCCGCCCTTCTCGCCCGCCCGCACCATGTTGATGTACAGGCGGGAGAACGGGCGCGGGTGGTGGCGGGCCAGCGCCTCGCTGAACGACGAGCCGCCGCGCACCGCCCGCAGCAGGTCGCCCACCAGCGACTTCATCCGCGCGTCGGGCGCCAGCTCCTCAAGGATCGCGAGCGCGCGGTCGAGGGGCAGGCCGGCCTCGAAGAGCGTGGCGAGCTGCTGGGTGAAGGCCAGGAGGTCCCGCTGCCGGAGCCGCCCGCGCGAGAGCTGCCACCAGGCCGTACGCTCGGCCTGGGGCGCGACGCGGATCGGGTAGTAGGAGTCGCGGTGCAGGCGCTCGATCACCGCCCGCATGTCCGCCGCCTCCATGACCCCGTCGACTGTCTTCCCGCCCCTGTCCGCGGCCTTGTAGATGAAGACCGGCATCGCCGGACTACGAGTCCTCTTGCGTGACGCGCAGGACTTCCTCGACGGTGGTGACGCCCGCCCGCGCCTTCGCCCAGCCGTCGCCCCTGAGCGTGACCATCCCGTGCTCGGAGGCGTACCGGCGGATCTCGCCCGTCGGCGCCTTGCGGAGGATCAGGCTGCGGACGTCCTCGTTGATGAGGAACATCTCGTAGATGCCCGTCCGTCCCCGGTAGCCCGTGCCGCGGCACTCGCCGCAGCCCTTCCCGCGGAAGAGCGGCTCCCGCCAGTCCTGTGGCGTGAGCCCGAGCGCGACCAGATCGCCCGGCTCCGCCTCGTAGGGGCCGCGGCAGGCGGCGCAGATGCGGCGCACCAGCCGCTGGGCGAGCACGCCTTCGAGGACCGACGACACCAGGTAAGGCTCGCACCCCATGTCCTGGAGCCGCGTGATGGCGCCGGGCGCGTCGTTGGTGTGCAGGGTGGAGAACACGAGGTGCCCGGTGAGCGAGGCCTGGATGGCGATCTCCGCCGTCTCCAGGTCGCGGATCTCGCCGATCATGATCACGTCGGGGTCCTGGCGGACGATGTGCCGGAGGCCCGTGGCGAAGGTGAGGCCGATCTTCGGCTTCACCGGGATCTGGTTCACGCCCTTGAGCTGGTACTCGACCGGGTCCTCGACCGTGATGATCTTCTTGTCGGGCGCGTTGATCTTGTCGAGGGCGGCGTAGAGCGTCGTCGTCTTGCCGGAGCCCGTGGGCCCCGTGACCAGGACGATGCCGTGCGGGCGCTTGATCAGGCTCTCGAGCCGGGCCTGGGTGGCGGGCTCGAAGCCGAGGCGCTCGAGCGGAAGGAAGATGGTCGAGCGGTCGAGGAGCCGCATCACGATCGACTCGCCGTAGACGGTGGGGATGGTGGAGACGCGGATGTCGACGCGGCGGCCGGGGAGCATCACGCGGATGCGGCCGTCCTGGGGCAGCCGCCGCTCCGCGATGTTCATCTCGGCCATGATCTTGATGCGCGAGGTCACGGCCGACTGCCGGCGCCGGGGCTGGGACTCCTGGTCGTAGAGGACCCCGTCGATGCGGTAGCGCACCCGCAGCGAGTCCTCGAACGGCTCGATGTGGATGTCGGAGGCCTCGCTCGACAGCGCGTTCTCGATGACGAGGTTGACCAGGCGCACCACCGGCGCCTCGAAGGCCATGTCGCGCAGGTGGTTGACGTCCTCGTCGCCCTCGGCCGCCCGATCGTCGTCCATGCCCTCCACGATGCGCTGGAGCGGAGTGGCCGCGCCCTCGTAGGCGCGATCGATCGCGTCGGTGATGGCGTCGAGGGGGCTGACGACGATCCGCACCTGGAGGCCGGTCGCCTGGCGGAGATCGTCGGTGATCACCGGATTCAGCGGATCGGACGTCGCGACCGTGAGCGTGCCGTTCTCGACGGCGAGCGGACAGACG
>JACQCN010000115.1 GCA_016201575.1 Candidatus Rokuibacteriota bacterium
CGCACCGTCGATCTCGAGACCTATGGGCTGCCGCGGATCGTCACCTGGCACGCGATCGCCTTCGCGCTCGGTGCCGCCTGGGTACTCTACTGGCTCGCCCAGCCCATCCTGCGGCGCTCGCTCTGGGTCGCGAGCGGGGCCAAGGACAAGCTGTCAGCCGCCCTCGCCGGTTACGCGCGTCATGCGAGCATCAGTAATATACGCCGCCGGGGAACGAACAGACGTCCGCCGAGCGGCCGCACGCCTTGTACATCTTGACCCCGCCGAAAGGGAACCCGAGGATCCCGTCCGTGATGGCCCAGCTCCGCCCCCGCGCCGTCGTCTCGAACCCGGGCTGCCGGAACGGCGTGGAGCCGTCCAGCCGGCGCGTCAGCGGCCCGTCCTGGGCGAAGCCCCGGTGGATCTCGTCCATCTGGTCGCGCCCCATCACGTAGCCGCAGCCGCCGCGCTCGTAGAGGACCGCCGAGTGGTAGAAGAGCGGCTCGATCAGGTAGAGCTCCTTGCCGAGGAGCCGGCAGAACTCGTCCATGGAGGCGAGCACGCCCTTGAGCAGGCGGAGGCCGCGGCGCACCTGGCCGGGGGCGAGGCCGGCCCGCATGGCGCGCTCCTCCTCCGCGAGGTTCCGGGTGAGCGTGCCGTAGAGCGTGTCCTGCCCGTCGGGATCGCGGTCGATGGCGTAGCGCGGCGAGGCCGGGTCGTTGATCTGCACGAAGGCCAGCGAGTTGATGTCCTGGATGGAGGGGGTGGCGGCGGCGAGATGGTCGATCTGGGTCTTCACGTCAGCCGAGTTCCTTTGCGATCCGGCGGGCCTGCTCCAGCTCTTCCGGAGTGTTGACGTTCATGAAGGCCACGTCCGGGGACCGCCAGGCCGCCACGGCGGCTTCGGGGATCTCCAGGACGCGGACGTGGTCGAAGAAGCCGACGATCTTGAGGCGCCCCGCGAGGAGGCGCTCCTCGATGTGGGGCAGGCAGCCTTTCCCGTACACGGCGTGCATCGTCTCGAGCTGGTCGCCGACGCGCGGGATCACGACGTCGGCGTCGGCCGCGCGCGCGACGACGAGGCGCACGATCTCGGGGTGCAGGAAGGGCATGTCGCACGCCACGGTGAACGCCGCCTCGCCCGGCGCCGCCTTGAGCCCCGAGTAGATGCCGCCGAGCGAGCCGTGCTCGGGATAGACGTCCGGCACCGTCGGAAGCCCGAGGAAGCGGTAGAGGTCGGGGGTGTTGGTGACGAGGAGGAGGTTGCCGACGGCGGGGGCGACGGCGGCGAGCACGCGCTCGATGATCCGGCGGCCGCCGACGTCGAGCAGCGCCTTCGGCGGCCCGCCCATCCGGCTGCTCCTGCCGCCGGCCTGGATGACGCCCGTTATAATTTCACGGCTCCGGCGCGGAGCACGCGCGGCGGGTTCGCCGTGGCGTCCACGATCGTCGAGGCGGGACCACCGGTCGTCTTCCCTCCGTCCAGCACCAGCTCGATCTTGCTCTCGAACGCCGCCAGCACGTCCTCGGCCGTGGTCGGCGGGGCCGCGCCGCCGGGGTTCGCGCTCGGCGCGGTGACCGGACCGCCCAGCGCCTGCACGAGGGCGAGGGCGACGGCGTGGCCCGGCATCCTGATCCCGACGGTGCCGGTCCCGGCCGTGATCTCCGCGGGCACCGTGGGCCGGGCGCGGAGCACGAGGGTCAGCGGTCCCGGCCAGTGGCGCGCGATCAGCGCGCGCGCTTGAGACGGGATCTCGTCGGCGAGCGATTCGGCCATCGCGATCGAATCGACCAGCACCAGCAGCGGCTTCGACTCCCGCCTCCCCTTCACCTCGAACACGCGGCGAACTGCCGCCGGCTCTCGCGCGTCCGCGCCGAGCCCGTAGAAGGTCTCGGTGGGAAACGCGACCAGCCCCTTGCGTGCCAGGACGGCTGCAGCGTCCGATATGACTGCCCGAGACGGCGCCTCGGGGTCGACCCTGAGCACCCGGGTCCGCCCCATCAACCGGCCTCGGTTGCGTCTATCTCATGCACCCGGCATGCCATCAGCGGCGCCGGGCGATGTCCTTGCGGTAGTGCATGCCCTGGAAGCAGACCCGATCCACGCCGCGATACGCCAGGTCCGTCGCCGCGCTTACGCTGTCCCCTCGGGCGGTTACACCGAGGACGCGACCGCCCGCGGTCACGAGGGTGCCATCTTTGCGGGCCGTCCCCGCGTGGAATACCACCACGCCCGGGAGCGCTTCCGCCTCGTCCACGCCCGCGATGGGCAGGCCCGTCGGGTACTCGCCCGGGTAGCCCTGTGAGGCCAGGACGACGCAGACTGCCGCTCCTGTGCCCCAGGTGACGCTCATGGGCAGCGCAGCCCCGGTCGCCGCCGCGTGCAGAAGTGGCAGCAGATCGTCCGCGAGGCGCATGAGCACCGCCTGGCATTCGGGGTCGCCGAAGCGGCAGTTGAACTCGACGACCTTGGGGCCCTTGCTCGTGAGCATGAGCCCGGCGTAGAGCAGGCCGCGGTACGGGCGGCCCTCGGCGGCCAGCGCGCGGATCGTCGGCCGGATGATCCGCTCCATCACGAGGGCGGCCGTGGGCTCGTCGACGATGGGCGCGGGGGAGCAGGCTCCCATGCCCCCGGTGTTCGGCCCCTGGTCCCCGTCGTAGACGCGCTTGTGGTCCTGGGCCACGCCGAGCGGGATGACCTCGGCGCCGCTGGAGAGCGCGAAGAACGACGCCTCCTCGCCGCGCATGAACTCCTCGACCACCACGGTGGCGCCGGCCGCGCCGAAGGCCCGGTGCTCGAGGCAGAGGGCGATCGCCTCGTCGGCCTCGGCGAGCGTGGCGCAGACGATCGCGCCCTTGCCCGCGGCGAGCCCGTCGGCCTTCACGACGAGCGGCGCGCCGATCGTCCGGCAGTAGCCGCGGGCGGCCGCCGGCTCGCCGAACGTGCGGAAGCGCGCGGTCGGGATCCCGTGCTTCGCCATCAAGGCCTTGGCGAAGGCCTTCGAGCCCTCGATGGCCGCGGCCGCGCGCGACGGGCCGAAGATCGCGAGGCCCCGGGACTGGAACAGGTCGACGATGCCCGCGACCAGCGGAGCTTCGGGGCCCACGACCGTGAGGTCGACACGCTCGCGCTCGGCGAAGGCCGCGAGCGCGTCGATCCGGTCGGCCTTGATCGGCACGCACGTGGCGTGGCGCGCGATGCCGGGGTTGCCGGGCGCGGCGTAGAGCGCGCTGAGCCGCGGGCTCTGCGCGAGCTTCCAGGCCAGCGCGTGCTCGCGGCCCCCGCCGCCGATCAGGAGGACGCGCATCGACCTTCGGTCACGACACCAGCGAGGCCCGGCCACGCCGGGCGCGTGCGAGCGTTCATCGCTGGCCGGCCAACTGCGATCTCATGAGCGACGCCCGGCCAAGCCGAGCTTGCCATAGCCTGCATTATTCACGAACGGCGATGGCGCGACCGGGCAGGTAGCGCAGGGGGCGGTCCCCGCGGGGCCGCGCGCAGTGGGCCCCCCTCGTCCCGTCCGCCGCGCCCGGCGCGGCGTTCGGGCGAGTGGGTGACGGAGCCGGAC
>JACQCN010000116.1 GCA_016201575.1 Candidatus Rokuibacteriota bacterium
GCTGCTTCAACAGCTGCCCTGTCGTTGCTGTGGTCGTCCGCCGGAGACCGGATGATGCTTTGTAACACAGTAGTACTAGTCGCGCGTGGGCGTGGGCGGGGTCGCGGAGTAATCGTAGAAGCCGCGGCCGGTCTTGCGACCGAGGTCGCCGCGCTTCACGCGGGCCGCGAGGGCCTTGGGCGGCGCGTCCTTCGGGTCCTTCGTCAGCTCGTAGGTCTCCAGCCGCGCGTTGTACCCGATGTCGAGGCCGGAGAGGTCGGCGAGCGCGAACGGGCCCATGGGGTGGTTGAGGCCCAGCTCCACCGCCCGATCGATGTCGGCGAACGACGCCACGCCTTCCTCGAGCAGGTAGTAGGCCTCGCGGGCGAGCGCGCGCAGGATCCGGTTGACGAGGAACCCGGGCAGCTCCTTGCGCAGGATCACCGGCTCGCGGCCGACGCGGCGCGTGAGCCCCGCCACCAGCTCCACCGTCTCCTCGCTCGTCTCCCGGCCCTTCACCACCTCCACGAGCTTCATCACCAGCGGCGGGTAGAACCAGTGCATGTTCGCGCACTGGGCCGGCCGCCGCGTGACCGGCGCGATCTGGGAGATCATCAGCGTGGAGCTGTTCGTGGTGAGGATGGCGTGCGGCGGGCAGGCGCGGTCGAGCCGGGCGAAGCACGCCTTCTTCGGCTCGAGCCGCTCGACGATGGCCTCGACCACGACGTCCGCGCCGGCGGCGGCCGTCTCGAGGTCCGGCTCGAGCCGCACGCGGGCCAGCGCCGCCTCCATCGCCTCCTTGGTCATCTGGCCCTTGGCGACCCGCCGCTCGAGGTGGCCGCGGTTCAGGGTCATGGCCTTCTCGAGGAGCGCCATCGAGAGGTCGTTGAGCGTCACCTGGTAGGGATGGAGCGCGACCTGCATGGCGATCTGCGCGCCCATCTGCCCCGCGCCCACCACCAGCACCCGCCGGACGTCGTCGAGCCGCATCACAGGATCCGCCGGCGCACGACGAGCCCGCGGCCGTTGCGGGCGCGGGCCAGGCGCCCGTGGGCGAGGAGCGCGTCGAGCAGCGCGCGCCCGAGCGGGCCCGCCAGGTGGTCGCGCCGCTCGGTCAGGTCGGTGCACCCGATGCCCCGCATCTCGCGCTCGACGGCGAAGCCCCGACGGGTGAGCGCGACGTGTCCGTCGTCGGTGAGCACGTACTCGCGGCCCCGGCGCATCACCCAGCCCCGCGCGAGCAGGTCGTCGAGCAGCCCCACGCCGCTCTCGCCCCCGAGGTGGCTGTGGCAGGTCCGGGCGCGCCGGAACTCGTCGGTCGTCACGGCAGCGGCGGCCGCCGGTGCCCCCACGGCCGCGCCGCCTCGAACGCCGCGGACGCGCGCAGCACGGTGGCGTCGTCGAACCGGCGCCCCACGATCTGCAGGCCGATGGGCAGGCCGTCGCGGGTGAACCCGCACGGCACCGAGGCGGCGGGCTGCCCCGTCAGGTTGAACGGATACGTGAACGGCGTCCACGCCCACTCCGGCGACGGCGTGCCGCCGATCTCGGTGGCGTTGTCGAGCCCGACGGCGAACGCGGGCCGGGCGGTGGTGGGCGTCAGCAGCAGGTCGTACTTCTCGAAGAGCCGGCGCGGGTGCTGCCACCAGGCCAGGCGGTCGAACCACGCCTGCACGTACGCCGTCGGCGGCGACTTCAGCGTCTCCTCGATGATGCGGAGCAGCCCGGCGTCGATCTTGTCGCGCTCGTGGACGTACGGCGCCATCCGCGTGGCGATGCCGCCCGCGAAGATCGGGCGCCAGGCCTCGAACGGCGACGGCCAGCCCGGGTCGACCTCCTCCACGCGACAGCCGAGCTCCCGGAAGGCGCGCGCCGCCTTCGCCGTCGCCTCGCGCACCTCGGGGTCGACGAGGGGCGCATACCCGAGCGTGTCGCTGTAGGCGACGCGCACGCCCTCGAGGCTCCCCATGAGCGCCTTCACGTAGTCCATCGGCTGCGGGGGCAGCGAGTTCACGTCGCGCTCGTCGGGGCCGGCGCAGGCGTTCATGACGAGCGCCGCGTCCTTCACCGTCCGCGTCATCGGCCCGACGTGGGAGAGGCTCCAGGCGCCGCTCGCCGGGTAGGTCGGGATGCGGCCGAAGGAGGGCTTGAGGCCGAAGATGCCGGCGAACGACGACGGGATGCGGATGGAGCCGCCGCCGTCGGTCCCGATGGCCAGCGGCGCCAGGCCCGCGGCCACGGCGGCGGAGGCGCCGCCCGACGAGCCGCCCGGCGTGCGCTCGAGGTTCCAGGGGTTGCGCGTGATGCCGAAGAGCAGGTTGTGGGTGGCGCCGATCCAGCCGAAGCTCGGCGTGTTCGTCTTGCCGATCATGATGGCGCCCGCGGCCTTGAGCCGCTCCACCATGGGCGCGTCCTCGTCGGGGACGTGATCCTTGTAGAGCGGCGTGCCGAAGGTGGTCCGCACGCCCTTGGTGATCACGAGGTCCTTGACGGAGAACGGCACGCCGTGGAGGGGGCCGAGCCGCGCGCCCTTCTTCATGACCGCGCGCTCGGCGGCGCGCGCGGCCTGGCGGGCGCGCTCGGCGTCCAGCGTCACGTAGGCGTTGAGCCGCTCGAGCCTCTCGATGCGGGCCAGCACCGCCTCCACCACCTCGACCGGCGAGACCTTCTTCTTCGCGATGCCGGCCGCCAGCTCGGCGGCGGGCATCCAGCAGAGCTCGTCCTCGGCCATCGGCGCGTCCTCTAGCTCGACAGGTGGAAGACGACCATCTTGAGCTCGGTCATTTCCTGGATCGCGTAGGCGGGCCCCTCCTTGCCGAAGCCCGACTCCTTGAGCCCGCCGTAGGGCATGAGGTCGGCGCGCCACTGCGGCCCCCAGTTGACGTGCAGGTTGCCGGACTGCACCTCGCGGGCGAACTTCATCGCCCATTCGAGGTTCTCGGTGAAGATGCCGGCCGCCAGTCCGTAGTTGCTGTCGTTGGCCAGGGCGATCGCCTGGTCGATGTCGTCGAACGGCGTCACCGCCACCGCGGGCCCGAACAGCTCGTCGCAGGAGATCCGCATCTCGGGCTTCACGTCGGCCACGACCGTCGGCTCGTAGATCGCCCCCTGGCGCCGGCCGCCGGTGACCACGCGCGCCCCGCTGGCCACCGCCTCCCGCACCCACTCGTCGACCCGCACCGCTTCCTTCTCGCGCACCATCGGGCCGACCTTCACCCCCTCGTCGAGCTGGTTGCCGACGGTGAGGGCGGCCACCTTGGGCGTGAGCGCGTCGAGGAAGTCGCCGTAGACCTTGCCCGCCGTGAGCACCCGCTGGGTGGAGATGCACACCTGCCCGGCGTTGGCGTAGCCGGTGGCGGCGACGGCGGCGGCCACCCTGTCCAGGTTGGCGTCGGGCATCACGATCACGGGCGAGTTGCTCCCCAGCTCCATCGTCACGCGCTTGATGCCCGCGGCGCGGCAGATGTGCTCGCCCACGTCGCGGCTGCCCGTGAAGGTGATCTTCCGCACGCGCCGGTCCGACACGATGCGGTCGCCGATCTCGCCGCCCGAGCCCGTGAGCGCGTTGATGCCTTCCGGCGGCAGCCCCGCCTCCAGCAGGATCTCGGTCAGCTTCAGCGCCGACAGCGGGGTGTCGGTCGCCGGCTTGACGATGACCGCGTTGCCGCCGGCGATCGCCGGGCCGACCTTGTGGCAGACGAGGTTCAGCGGGAAGTTGAACGGGGTGATGGCGGCGACCACGCCGCAGGGGACGCGGATGGTCACGCCGAACTTGCCGGCGCCGCCCGGCGCCGCGTCGAGCGGCACCGTCTCGCCGTGCAGGCGCTTGGCCTCTTCCGCGGAGCCGGTGATCGTCTCGATCGCCCGGTTGGCCTCGAGCCGGCCCTCGGCGATGACCTTGCCCTCTTCCTTCGAGATCGTCTGGCCGAGCTCCTCCTGCCGCTTCGCTATCAGCTCGGCCGCCTTCATCAGGATCTTGTAGCGCTCGAGGCCCGAGAGCCGGGCCATGATCCGGGCGCCGCGCTCGGCCCATTGCAGCGCTCGCTCGATGTCGCCCGCGTCGGCGCGGGGCACCGTGTCGATGACCGAGTTGTCGTAGGGGTTGCGCACCTCGATCTTCTCGGGCTTGTCCACCCACTGTCCCGCCACGTACATCTTCATAGGCTGATCTCCCATCAGGGCACGGGCACCCGGGCTGTCGCCACGCCCATGCCCCGCCGGAACTTCACATGCGCGCAGGCCTTTGTGTTCCGCGGGCGCCCGACCCGCGGTGAGGTCGCCACGCCCGCCCCCCGCCGGAACTTCACTTCAGCTGATGCCCCCGCATTTCCCGTGCGCGCGATCCGCCGTTACGTCGCCACGCCCACGCCCCGCCGGAACTTCACATTCGCGCAGGCCTTTGTGTTCCGCGGGCGCCCGACCCGCTGTGAGGTCGCCGTGCCCCCGCGGTCATTCCTGTCCTGA
>JACQCN010000109.1 GCA_016201575.1 Candidatus Rokuibacteriota bacterium
CCCGATGCGACGACGGGTGCCTATTGGGCGCAACGCGGCTCTCGGCTCTTTCATCGGCGGGAGTGTATTTGGGCGGCGCGGATCGCTGACAGCGAGCGCCTGTACTTTGAGACGATGGATCAAGCGCGCCATCAGGGCCGTATGGGCTGTCCCGTCTGCGAGAGCTGAAGCGGCGAACCAATCGGGAGCGTAGCGAGGAACCGATCGGGGGTGCATCCCCTGAGGGATGTCCTCGGCATCGCCCTTGCCGGCGGGTCGCTGCTCACGGTCGGGCACGTGATTCATCGGTCCCAGCGACGCCCGCATTGCGGACGACTGGTGCCCCGAGTGTGGACCGGCGGGCTTCGGTGCCAGGAGTGCGGGCGCGAGTACCACCGAAGCATCCGGTCCCTGCGGTGAGCGTCGAGACGCTGACTCAGGTTCGCGGCGCCAGCGCCCCGGGTGGTCGCTGACTGCCAGTGCCCGCGCACGGGGTGAACGGCCGCGTCCGATGCGTGGCGCAGGTGGGCGTCGCCCGCGGACGCAGAGAGGAGTGCGATGAGCCGAGCGACGGGACGTCGGCACGACCTCAAGGCCGTCGCGCGACAGGCTATGATCGAGCGTGGGTTGCTCCCGGACTTCCCGCCCGCCGTCCTGACCGAGATAGAGGCCATCGGGCAGGCGGCGAGCGAACGCGACGCGTCCATCCGCGACCTCCGGGGCTTGCTCTGGGCGTCGATCGACAACGACGATTCTCGGGATCTCGACCAACTGTCGGTGGCGGAGGTGCTCCCCGGCGGAGCGGTCAAGATTCTGGTGGCGATCGCGGACGTGGACGGGCTCGTCAAGACGGGGTCGGCCATCGACGGGCATGCGCAGCACAACACCACGTCGGTGTACACGGCGGCGGAGGTCTTTCCGATGCTGCCGATCAAGCTGTCGACCGATCTCACCTCCCTGGGCCCGGACGAGGACCGGGGGGCGGTCGTCGTCGAGATGGTCGTCGGCGCGGACGGCATGGTCGGCAGCTCGGCCGTCTACCGGGCGATCGTGCGCAATCGTGCGCAGCTCGCGTACAACGGTGTCGCCGCGTGGCTGGAGGGCGGGCCGGCCCCGGAGCGGGTGGCCGCCGTGCCCGGGCTCGACGCGCAGTTGCGCATCCAAGATCGCCTGGCCCAGACCCTGAAGAGCGTGCGGCACCAGCATGGCGCCCTCAGCCTGGAGACGATCGAGCCACGGGCGGTGTTCGACGGCGACGTGCTCACGGATCTGCGCCTGGAGGAGGAGAACCGCGCCAAGGAGCTGATCGAGGAGCTCATGGTCGCCGCCAACGGGGTGACGGCGAGGTACCTGGCCGCGCGGCGCTTTCCGTCGGTGCGCCGGGTCCTGCGGTCGCCCGAGCGCTGGGGGCGGATCGCCGAGTTGGCCGCGCAGCTGCACGAGGCGCTGCCAGCGGAGCCCGACGCTGCCGCCCTGGAGCGGTTCCTGGCGAAGCGGCGGCAGGCGGATCCCGCGGGGTTCCCCGATCTCTCGCTCACTGTGGTCAAGCTGCTGGGATCGGGTGAGTATCAGGTCGAGACTCCTGGGGGGCGCGCGCCCGGCCACTTCGGGCTCGCGGTCCAGGACTACACGCACTCCACTGCCCCGAACCGGCGGTATCCCGACGTCATCACCCAGCGCCTGCTGAAGGCGGCCATCGCCGCTCGGCCCCTTCCGTACAGCAACGAGGAGCTCGAGGCCCTGGCGCGCCATTGCACCGAGCAGGAAGACAACGCGAAGAAGGTCGAGCGGCAGGTCCGCAAGTCGGCGGCCGCACTGCTTCTGGAGCCGAGGATCGGACAAGTTCGACGGCCTCGTGACGGGCGCCTCCGACAAAGGGACCTGGGTCCGCGTGTTCCGGCCGCCGGCGGAGGGGAAGGTCGTACAGGGCTTCGAGGGGCTCGACGTCGGCGACCGGGTCCGGGTCAAGCTGGTCGCGACCAACGTCGAGCGGGGGTTCATCGACTTCGCCCGGGTGGGCGCGGCGAGGCGCTTCCATGAGCGCACCTAGCGGCCTTTCGGTGGTGGGACCCGCGAATCTCCCGTACGTGTCGGTCGAGGACTTCCAGAGGAAGGGTTTCTGCGCCTCCCACCCACCCCATGGGGCAGCCTCGGCGATGTCGCGGTCATATTCATCACCGCGCCACTTAGCCTCCGCTTTCCCGAGCAGTCGGCGATCGCCCAGGGCGAATACCTTCACGTCCTGGGCCGTTATGCGGAGCGTCAGCCTCAAGGAACTGCAGGAGCGTCTGGGTCACGCTACTCTCGCCATGACGATGCGGTACGCTCACCTCGCGCCCGAGCGCCTACGCACGGCGGTCACCCGCCTGGAAGGCCTCACCGCGACCGCGAAGCCCGCCGCAGAATCAGCGCAAGCATCAACGCATGCGCCTTCCCGGCTGGTGGGGGTGTCTCAGAACTCCTCGAAGTAGTTGGCTCCCCGGGCTGGACTCGAACCAGCGACATCCTGATTAACAGTCAGGCGCTCTACCGACTGAGCTACCGGGGAACGGGCAGACAGCGACTCCGAACTATATCACGGGCGGAAAACTAGCCGATCTCCTGGCGCCCCTCCAGGGCCTTGGACAGCGTCACCTGATCGGCGTACTCGAGGTCGCCGCCGACGGGCAGGCCGCGGGCGATGCGGGTCAGGCGCATGCCGAAAGGTCTCAACAGCTTGGCCAGGTAGATCGCCGTGGCCTCGCCCTCGACGTTGGGGTTGGTGGCGAGGATGACCTCCTCCGCCGGCTCCTGCTCGAGCCGCTGCAGCAGCTCGCGCATCTTCAAATCCTCGGGACCGATGCCGTCGAGCGGCGACAGCGCGCCCAGCAGCACGTGATAGCGGCCGCGGAACTCCCCCGTCCGCTCCATCGCCAGCAGGTCGTTCGGCTCCTCGACCACGCACAGGAGCCGCGCGTCGCGGGCCGGATCGGCGCAGATGCGGCAGGGGTCGGTGTCGGTCACGTTGAAGCACCGGCTGCAGTGCACGATGTGCGACTTCACGCTCAGGAGCGAGTCGGCCAGCTCGCGCACCTCCTCGACCGGGCGCTTGAGCAGGAAGAACGTGAGCCGCTGGGCCGTCCGCGGGCCGATGCCGGGCAGACGCTGGAGGGCGTCGATGAGGCGCGCGACCGGCTCCGGGTAGTAGGCCACCGGGCCTCCTTACATGCCGAGGCCGGGAATCTTGAGGCCGCCCGTCAGCCTGGAGAGCTCCTGCTGGACCATCTCCCGCGATTTCCGGAGCGCCTCGTTGCAGGCGGCGAGGACCAGGTCCTCGAGCATCTGCGCGTCGTCGGGGTTGATGACCTCGCGGTCGATCTTGATCGAGACCAGCTCCTGCTTGCCGTTGGCCTCCACCGTGACCATCCCGCCGCCGGCGGTGGCGTCGACCTTGCGCTTGGCGACCTCCTCCTGCACGGCCGCGAGCTGCTCCTGCAGCTTCTGCGCTTCCCGCATGATGTTGCCAAAGCCCTTCACTGGCGCTCTCCTTCCGGCGCGCGCGGCCGGACGGCGACCACCTCGCCGCCGAACTGCCCGAGCGCCGCCTGTATAGCCGGGTGCTCCTGCACGCCGCCGGTCTCGCCCTCGCCCGACGCGATCTCGATCCGCGCGGCGCCCGCGAGGTGACGGCGCACGGCCTGGGTCACCAGCTCGCGGTTGGCGCGATCGGCGAGCATCTCGCGATGGAAGTGGTTGCCGTCGAGCCGGATCAGGAGCTGGCCGTCGGTCAGGCTCAGCGGAGTCGCCTGGTTCACCACGGCGCCCAGCATCGCCTTGACCCGCGTCACCTCCTCGACCACCCGCGCCCAGCCGGCAGCGAGATCGGCGCCCGGCGCCGCCGGGGACGGCGCGGGAGCGCGCGGCGCCTCGGCCGGCGCCTCCATGCGCTCCAGCGGACGTCGCGCCACCGCGGCCGCCTCCGGCCGATCGGGAGCGCGCCGCGGCGCCGCTGCCAGCAGGTCCTCCTGCATCGCGGGTCTCGGCGCGGCCGGCATTGCCACCGACATCCGGCGCAGCCGCGCCTCGGCCTCGTCCACCTTCCGCAGCAGCTCGTCGATCGCGGTGGGGACCGGCCGCCGGGCGGCGCGCACCGCGGCGATCTCGAGCTCCACGCGCGGGTGCGGCGACTCCCGCATCTGGGCGTCGGCCTCGAGGAAGGCGCGGAGCAGGTAGAGCAGCTCGTCGAGGCTCACCGGCTCGCCCAGCGCGCGCCGCTCGTTGGCCTCTGCCGGCGTCAGGTCGGGCGGCTTCGCCGTCGGCGCCGCCTTCAGCACCAGCACCTGCCGCAGCAGCTCGATCGTCTCCCGCGCCAGCGCCTCCGGGTCCTCGCCGTCGCGGGCCGCGCGGTCGATTGCCTCGAGCGCCGCCGCCGCGTCGTGGGCGATCATCGCCGCGGCGAAGCGGCGGACCTGCTCCGGCGCCGTCGTCCCCAGGAGCTGCGCCGTGGCCGCCGCCTCGAGCGCCCCGCCGCCGTAGGCGAGCACCGTGTCGAGCAGGGACAGCGCGTCGCGGAGCGAGCCCTCGGCCGCGCGCACGATCAGCGGGAGCGCGGCCGGATCGAACTTCACGCCCTCGTCGGTGAGGATCTTCGTGAGCGTGGCCACCAGCGTCTCGGGCGGGATCGGCCGGAAGTCGAAGCGCTGCACGCGCGAGAGGATCGTGAGGGGAATCTCGCGCGGGTCGGTGGTGGCGAGGACGAAGACGATGTGGGCGGGCGGCTCCTCCAGGGTCTTCAGCAGGGCGTCGAACGCGTCCGCGGTGAGCTGGTGGACCTCGTCGATGATGTAGACCTTGAAGCGGCCCCGCGCCGGGGCGTACTTGACGTTCTCGCGCAGCGTCCGGATGTCGTCGATCCGCCGGTTCGAGGCCGCGTCGATCTCGATCACGTCGACGGCCGCGCCCGCCTGCATCTCCCGACACGCCGCGCAGGTGCCGCACGGCTCGGCGCCCGTGCGCGCCGGGCAGAGCAGCGCCTTGGCGAGGAGGCGCGCCGTCGTGGTCTTCCCCACCCCGCGGGGCCCCGCGAAGAGATAGGCGTGTGCGATCCGGCCGGCGGCGAGCGCGTTCTTGAGCGTGCGCGTGATCGGCTCCTGGCCGACCAC
>JACQCN010000080.1 GCA_016201575.1 Candidatus Rokuibacteriota bacterium
ACGGGGAACTCGAGCCCCTTGGCCGAGTGCAGCGTCATCATCGTCACGCCCCGTACGTCCGCGCCCAGCTCGTCCACGTCGCTGACGAGGGTGACCGCGTCGAGGAACCCCTCCACCGAGGGCTCCTCGGCCGAGAGCTGGTAGTCCTCGGCCGCCGAGATCAGCTCCTCCAGGTTCTCGAGGCGCCCCTCGGCCTCGGCGCTCCGCTCCTGCCGGAGCGCCTCCCGGTAGCCGGAGGCGCTCAGCACCTCGTCGATGAACGCGGGAACGGGCATGCCCGCGCGCTTGTCGGCCAGCGCGGCGATCAGGCTCCTGAACTCCTCGAGCGCCCGGCGCGGCTTGCCCGTGACGTCGGCGGGCACCATCGCACATTGCTCCAGCAGCGAGCGCCGGCCGCGGGCCGCCTCCGGCTCGAGGCGGACCAGGCTCGTGCGGCCGATCCCCCGCGACGGCGCGGCGACGGCGCGGCGAAACGCCACGTCGTCGCTCGGGTTGATCACCAGGCGCACGTAGGCGAGCGCGTCCTTGATCTCCTTGCGCTCGTAGAAGCGGACGGCGCCGACCAGGACGTAGGGGATGCCCGCCCGGCGGAGCGCGTCCTCGAGCACGCGCGACTGGGCGTTGGTCCGGTAGAACACGGCGACGTCGGCGTACCCGGCGCCCTCGTCCCCGAGCCGCCGGATCGTCTGGGCGACGAAGTTCGCCTCCTCGTGCTCGTCCCAGGCGCGGTAGATCTCCGGCGGGGCGCCCTCGACGTTCTCCGTCCAGAGCGTCTTCTCCTTCCGCGCCACGTTGTTGGCGATGACGGCGGAGGCCACGGCCAGGATGCGCCTGGTCGAGCGGTAGTTCTGCTCGAGGCGCACGACGCGGGTGCCGGGGTAGTCGCGCTCGAAGTCGAGGATGTTGCGCAGGTCGGCCCCACGCCAACGATAAACGGATTGGTCCGGATCGCCGACGACGCAGATGTTCCGGTGGACGCCGGTGAGCTGGCGGATGATGAGGTACTGGGCCCGGTTCGTGTCCTGGTACTCGTCGACCAGCACGTACTTCCAGAGCCCCCGGTACCAGTCGCGCACCTCCGGCACGCGCTCGAAGAGCCGCACCGTGAGGAGGAGCAGGTCGTCGAAGTCGACGGCGCCCGACTCCGCCAGCCGCTCCTGGTAGCGCCGGTAGACCGCGGCGATCTGCTCCTCGCGCGGGCCCCGGGCCGCCTGCTCCACGTTCTCGGCGGAGAGCATCTGGTTCTTGGCGTGACTGATCCGGTACGCGATCGCCGAGGGCGTCAGCGCGCGCTCGTCCATGTCCTGCTCGCGCATGCACTCCTTCACCACCGCCAGCCGGTCGTCCTCGTCGTAGATGACGAAGTGCGGCTTGTACCCGATGTGCCGGATGTGCTCGCGGAGGATCCGGACGCAGGTGGAGTGGAAGGTGGCGATGAGCGGCGCCCGCAGCCCGGCGGGCGCCAGCAGCGCGTCCACGCGCCGGCGCATCTCCTCGGCCGCCTTGTTGGTGAACGTCATGGCGAGGACGTTCCTTGGGTGCACGCCCCGGACGCCGAGCAGGTAGGCGATCCGGTGGGCGATGACGCGGGTCTTGCCGCTGCCGGCGCCGGCCAGGACGAGGACGGGCCCCTCCGCCGCGGTCACCGCGTCCCGCTGGGGCGGATTGAGGTGCGTCAGGATCGATGGGGCGTCGAGCACGCGGCTACTTCTGGCGGAACTCGGGGGGGAGCAGCCTCCACTGGTACACGCCGACGTTCAACCGATCGAGGGTCCACCGCTGCGGGTAGAGGTACCCCGTCGTCGTCTCGGTCACCCAGTAGCCCGGGATCGTGACGACCTGGGGCGCCAGCTCGAACGGCGCGGTCTCCGCCTGCCCGGCTACGGGCAGCTCGACCACGACCTGCTGCGACGGCACCTCGATGTAGCCGACCGCCTGCCCGTGCAGCTCGGGCCGCGTCGTCGGGTTCCACGGCATCGTGGGATACGGGAAGTTGCTCGGGTTATTGAGGACGTTCGCCGGCGTGGCGGGGACGTTCCCGCCCGACGGCAGCGGCGGGTTCTGGGCGAGCGCGGCCGCGGGCAGCAGCAGAAAGCAGATCGACACGAGCCACGCGCGCATGGGCGAATTCTAGCACGGGCGCGCGTGCCGGGGACGGCCCGCCGGGGGTGCATGACTCGGCTGGGGACGAGCGAGTGCGGCCCCACCTAGGAGTTCCTGGGTTGGAGGCTTTAGGTTTGGCTTCGGCCGCTCCTCCGGGAATCGCCCTGTGTGACCCCGGCCCGCGTCTTCGCGGCGATCGAGCAACGGAGTACAGGCCTCGTCGGCCTGATCTCGGCTTTTCTTTCGTCTTGCTCGCCTATTCGATGCACACCGCCCGCCGCGGGACCGCTACTCGACGGTGACGCTCTTGGCGAGGTTGCGGGGCTGGTCGACGTCGCAGCCCCGGCGCACGGCCACGTGGTAGGCGAGGAGCTGGAGGGGAATCACGGTCAGCAGCGGCGCCAGGAGGTCGGCGCACGGCGGCACCGCGATCACGTGGTGGGCCTTGGCGGCGATCCCGCGGTCGCCCTGATGGGTCACCGCGATGATCTTGCCCTCCCGGGCCCGCACCTCCTCGACGTTGCCGAGCATCCGGTCGTAGGAGCCGTCGCGCGGCGCCAGGGCGACCACCGGCATCCCGTCGTCGATCAGCGCGATGGGTCCGTGCTTCATCTCGCCCCCGGCGTAGCCCTCGGCGTGGATGTAGGACAGCTCCTTCAGCTTGAGCGCGCCCTCCAGCGCGATCGGGTACTGGACGCCGCGGCCGAGGAAGAGGAAGTCGCGGTAGCCCGAGACCTGGCGGGCCAGCTCGGCGATGGCGGGCTCGAGCTCGAGGGTGGCCTCCATCAGGCGCGGGATCTCCAGCAGCTCCTGGATGTGCTTGCTCACGTCGCCGGGGGCGAGGACCCCGCGCTGGCGCCCGAGCCAGAGCGCCAGGAGGTACGTCGCGACCACCGTGGCCGTGAAGGTCTTGGAGGAGGCGACGCCGATCTCGGGGCCGGCGTGGGTGTAGAGCACGCCCGTGGCCTCGCGCGAGATGGCCGAGCCGACCACGTTGGTGACGGCGAGGATCGGGCACCCCTTGAGCCGCGCGGCCTTGATCGCGCCGAGCGTGTCGGCGGTCTCCCCCGACTGCGACAGGGCGACCACGAGCGTGTGGGGCCCGACCACCGCGTCGCGGTACCGGAACTCCGAGCCGAAGTCGGTCTCCGCGGGCACCTGCGCGAGCCGCTCGATCATCGCGCGCCCGATCATGGCGGCGTGGTAGGAGGTGCCGCAGGCGATCAGCACGACGCGCTGGATCGCCTTGACGGTGAAGGGATCGAAGGCCACCTCGTTGAGGACGACCGTCCCCGTCTCGGGAGCCACCCGCCCGCGGATGGTGTCGGTCACCGCCCGCGGCTGCTCGTAGATCTCCTTCAGCATGAAGTGGCGGTAGCCGCCCTTCTCGGCCATGATCGGGTCCCACAGGATCCGCACGGGCTCGCGCTGGACGGGCTCGCCGTCGAGCGTGGTGAGCTCCACGCCCGCCGCCGTCACCGCCGCCACCTCCCCGTCCTCGAGGATCACCACGTCGCGGGTGTGGGCGAGGATCGCGGGGATGTCGGAGGCGACGAAGTTCTCCGCCTGGCCGAGCCCGATGACGACGCCGCCGGCGCCGTGCTTGGCCGTGATGAGCCGGTCGGGCGCGCTCGCCGACACGACGCCCACCGCGTAGGAGCCCTTCACCTCGGCGAGCGCCAGCTTGACGGCGCGGTCGAGGCGCGGCGTCTGCTTCAGGTAGTGCTCGACGAGGTGGGCCAGGACCTCCGTGTCCGTCTCGGACTTGAAGACGTGGCCCTCGGCGACCAGGCGCTCCTTGATCGGCAGGTAGTTCTCGAGGATGCCGTTGTGGACGACCACGAGGGAGCCCGAGCAGTCGGTGTGGGGATGCGCGTTCTCTTCCGAGGGCCGGCCGTGCGTCGCCCAGCGGGTGTGGCCGATGCCGATCTTGCCCGCCACCGGCCGCTCGCGGAGGATCCCTTCCAGCATCTTGATCCGCCCCGCCGCGCGCCGGACGTGCAGGCCGTCCGCGTTGAGGACGGCGATGCCCGCGGAGTCGTAGCCGCGGTACTCGAGCCGCTTCAGCCCTTCGAGGATGACACCGACGGCGCTCTTGTCGCCGACGTAGCCGACGATCCCGCACATGTCTTCAGTCAACGTCGGGGGGAGCGAGCGCCGCTCCTCCCCGACACCCCCCACCGGCTAGCGGCGGCGCCGATTTCTTCACCGTCTCTCAGTCCTTCTTGCGCGTCGCCTTGCGGCGCTGCGCCCAGCCTTCCTTGACGACCTGCGGCGCGCGGCCGACGGCGAGCGCCCCGGGCGGCACGTCCTTGGTGATCACCGAGCCCGCGCCCACGTAGGCGCCCTCGCCGATCGTGAGCGGCGCCACCAGGCTGGAGTTGGTGCCGATGAAGGCCGCGTTGCCGATGACCGTCCGGTGCTTGTCGACGCCGTCGTAGTTGCAGGTGATCGTGCCCGCGCCGATGTTCACGTCCTCCCCGACGATGGCGTCGCCCACGTAGGAGAGGTGGGGCACCTTCGCTCCTCGTCCGATCCGGGACTTCTTCAGCTCGACGAAGTTGCCGATCTTCGCCTTCGGCCCCACGTGGGAGGCCGGCCGGAGGTGGCAGAACGGCCCCAGCGTGGCGCCGTCCTCGACGACCGCCTCGGTGAGCACGCAGTAGGGTTTCACGGTGACGCGGTCGCCGAGGCGGCTGGCCGCGATCTGGCTGCCCGCGCCCACCACGCACTCGGCGCCGAGCACCGTCTCCCCCTCGAGCGTGACGTTCGGGTGGAGCACCGTGTCGGGACCGATGCTCACGGTGTCGTCGACGTAGGTCGTGGCCGGATCGACGATCGTCACACCCTCAGTCATGAGCCGGTCGAGGATCCGGTGCCGCTGGAGGGCGGCGAGCGCGGCGAGCTGCTTCCGGTCGTTGACGCCGAGCGCCTCGGCGGGATCGGCCGTCGTCACCGCCTCCACCCGCGCCCCGGCCTTGGCCAGGATCGCGATCACGTCGGTCAGGTAGTACTCCCCTTGCTCGTTGCTGGCGCCGACCTTGGCGAGCGCGGGCCACAGAGGGCGCGGGTCCAAGCAGTAGACGCTCGTGTTGATCTCGCGGATCTTCTTCTGGTCGTCGGTGGCGTCGCGGTCCTCGACGATGCCCTGCACGCGGCCCCGCTGCCGGAGCACCCGCCCGTAGCCCGCGGGCCGCTCGACGGTCGCGGTCAGCAGCGTGGCGGCCGCCCCGGTCTTCGCGTGGTGCTGGATCAGGCGCGTGAGCGTGGCCTCGGAGAGGAGCGGCGAATCGCCCGGCAGGACGACGATGGGACCGTTGCCGCACACTGCCCGCGCCTGCAGGAGCGCGTGACCGGTCCCGAGGCGCTCGGTCTGCTCGACGAACTCGACCCCCGCGCCCGCCGCCCGGCGGACCCCGTCCGCGTCGCGGCCCACCACGAGCACGATCCGGTCGGCAAGGGCCCGGGCGATCCGGAGAGGGTAGCCGAGGAGGGGCCGGCCGCAGAGTCGATGGAGGACCTTGGGGTGGCGGGACCGCATCCGCTTGCCTTCGCCGGCCGCCAGGATGACGAACGTCAGACCGGTCACGCCGTCCATTCTAGCATCGGGGTTTCGCAAGCCCTGTGCCATCCGGTCGAGGCCGTGGCCCGAGGAAGCCGGGGCCGCGACCTCGCGGTGTTCACGCGGGATGACGGGGGAGGCGCCCCGCCCCGCGTGTCGACGACCGGTCCGGATTCTACGGAGATGCCGGATCCACTGCGCAAAATTCTCCGCCCGGGCGCCCCTACCGGACTGCCCGCCTCCCGCGGACGTAGACGCGCTGTCCGAGCGCCGGCTTCGCCGGCGCCATCCCGGGGGAGGTTCGGAGGGGGGGCGAAGCCCCCTTTCGACGAAAGACCACCCTTCTCTCGCGAATGTCGATGCAGTGTCCGAGCGCCGGCTTCGCCGGCGCCATCCCGGGGGGAGGTTCGGAAGGGGGGCGGAGTCCCCCTCCGAGGAGTCTACGAGGACTCGATGCTCCGCAAACGAGACAGCAGGCGCTCCATGCGTTGCGGAAGCGGGACGGCGAACGTCATCCGCAGGCCGGTGACGGGATGGTCGAACGCCAGCTCGGCCGCGTGCAGCGCGAGCCCGTCGGTCGGGACGTCGAGGCGCTCGACCGACCGCGCGCGGTACCTGTCGTCGCCGACCACCGGATGGCCCTGCGCGGCGAGGTGCACGCGGATCTGGTGCGTGCGGCCGGTCTCGAGCCGCGCCTCGAGGTAGGTGGCGCCGGCCGTCGGGAAGCGCTCGAGGACCCGATAGCGGGTGACGGCGCGCTTCCCCCGCCCTGTCGGAAGCACGGCCATGCGCGTGCGGTCGCGCGGATGGCGGCCGATCGGCGCGTCGATCACGCCCTGCGCGCGCGCGAGCGTCCCGTGCACGACGGCGAGGTAGCGGCGGGAGACGGTGCGCGCGGCGAGCTGGGAGGTGAGCGAGGCGTAGGCGGCCGGTGTCCGCGCGATCACGAGCAAGCCCGAGGTGCCCTTGTCGAGCCGGTGGACGATGCCGGGGCGCCGCTGCCCCCCGACCGCCGCCGTCTCGGGCGCGTGGGCCAGCGCCGCGGCGGCGAGCGTCCCCGTGGTCTGGCCCGCGCCGGGGTGGACGACCATGCCGGCGGGCTTGTCGACGACCAGCACCGCGTCGTCCTCGTAGACGATCTCCAGGGGCAGCGCCTCGGGGGCGAGCTCCTGGGGCTCCGGCGGCGGGATCTCGACCTCGACCTGGTCGCCCTCGCGCACGTGGTACGCGGCCTTCCGCGCCGCGCCGCCGACCCTGACCCGCCCCGTCTGGATCAGCGCCTGGAGCTTCGCGCGCGAGAGATCGGGCAGGCGGGCGGCGAGCCAGCGGTCCAGCCGCTGGCCGGCGTCAGCCGCGCTGACGATCACCGGCGAGGAGCTGCAGCGCGAGCAGCGCGACGCCGACGGTGATCGAGGAGTCGGCGACGTTGAACGCCGGCCAGTGCCACGCGCGCCAGTAGACGTCGATGAAGTCGACGACGGAGCCCCAGCGGGCCCGGTCGATCAGGTTGCCCACGGCGCCGCCGAAGATCAGCCCGAGCGAGAGCCGGCCCATCCAGCCGCTGGTAGGCAGGGTGCGGACGGCCAGCCGGGCGAGCACGATCAGCGCGGCTACGGACAGCGCGGTGACGAGCCAGCGCCAGGCGGTGGGCACGCTCGCCAGGACGCCGAAGGCGAGCCCGGGGTTCCGGACCAGCGTGAGGTTGACGAAGTCCTCGACCACCACCACGACGGCGCCGGGGACGAGCCAGGCGAGGGCGAGCGCCTTGGTCATCTGGTCGAGCGCCAGCACGGCGCCCGCCACCGCCAGGACGCCGATCATCGCAGGCGAGCGATCACCGGAACGCAGCGCTCGCAGAGCGTGGGGTGCTGGGCGCTCTCTCCCACCCGCTCGCTCCACACCCAGCACCGCTCGCACTTGCGGCCGGCCGCCCGCTCGACGTCGATGACGAGCCCGGGGATCTCCTGGCTCTCGTAGTGCACGAGGGCGTCGCGGCCGGGCGGCTCGAAGCCGGCCTGCGAGACGATGAAGAGCGTGGCGAGGAG
>JACQCN010000110.1 GCA_016201575.1 Candidatus Rokuibacteriota bacterium
TGGCGACGGCGACCGGCACCGCCAGGTGCAGGACGGCGGACCCCGCCAGCACGAGGACGAGCAGGATCTCTTCCGTGGCGTACGCCGTCGACGAGAGCGCGTCCGAGGCGAAGACGGCCAGCGCGGTCGTCTTCGCGAGCCGCTCGTGGCGCGCCTGCACCAGCGGCATCGGCGGGCCGACGAGGATTCGTTTAAGCAGGTTCGTTTCCATGAACGGTCGTCGTCCTCCCCGGCGGCGCGCGACAGGCTCCGCCGGACAGATCCCCGTGAGAGAACGGCTCGCTGATGAGGCCGCGAGCCCGGGACGGAGGAGGGGTCAGGCCAGGGGTGGGGCGCGGTTGGCGGCGGCCCGCCACGGGCGCAGCGCCGCGAAGGCGGACGCCGGGAACAGGGCGGTGCCGAGGAGGACCAGGCTCAGGCTCAGCAGGACCGGCACGGCCACCGCCGGCAGGGCGTCGCCGCCGGTGAGCGAGAGGATGGCCTCGTCGTAGTCGGCGGCGTCCCAGATCCCGGCGATCCACGTGGGGTCGGGCGGGCTCGCGTGCGCCATCGGCACGACGGCCGCCAGGGTCCCCACGATCAGCACGGCCAGGAGGCGCCGCATCACGCCTCTAGCTTACGCCGGCGCGGGTCCCGCGCAAAACCTAGCGACTGAACGCCACCCACGAGGCCTTGAAGACGTCCTCGCCGCCGTCCCGGGTCACGGGGTGCAGGCGGCCGTCCTCCAGTCGCACAAGTCCGTGGAAGGAGCCCTTGGCGATGACGTGGGTCATCGAGAACTTCCAGCCCAGGGGTGCCGCCGTCACCTGTTCCTCGACCTCGGCGCAGTGCGTGACGTCGGCCACGTCGCCGACCAGGTGCAGGACCCGCACCGGGCCCTCGGAGGCGCGCAGGCCCAGCACCACCTTGTACGCGTGGCCCTGGCGGAACGTCTCCACGGTCATCTCGCCGGGGTGCAGCAGGTGGGGCACGGCCTCCGGCATGGTGGCGAGGAAGAAGTCCCGCGGCATCGGGTCGACGTAGTAGAAGTGCCAGCGGCCGGCGGCGAGGAGCCAGATCTTCGTGTACTCGCCGAGCAGGCCGGAGATGCAGCGTCCGCCCTCGATGAAGGTGGGCCCCGCCGGGCCCAGCTCGGGCAGGCGCAGGCGCGGCGACGGGAACCACAGCTCGCGGAACTCGGTGAGCGACTTCCAGTCCATCATCGTTCGCCGCCGGGGCGCTTCGCCATTCTGTTCGTCACGCTCGCCTCGCCGGCAGCGGCGGCTCGCAAAGCAAGCGCGCCCGACGTTCGGGCGGACCACCGCTGGCGTTCATTTTCGCTACTTCAGGTCCGCCAGCACCTTGTCGAGGGAGCCCTTCACGCGCTCGAGGTCCTTCTCGTACTTCACGAGCATGGTCAGGGTGGACTCGACCAGCGCGGGATCGAGCCGCTCGGCGTTCAGGATCACGAGCGAGCGCGCCCAGTCGATCGACTCCGACACGGACGGCGGCTTGCGGAGCTCCATCGCCCGGATCCGCTGCACCGCCGTCACCACCGCCTCGGCCAGCCGCTCCGACACCTCGGGCACCTTCAGGCGGATGATCGTCAGCTCCTCGGCGGGCGCGGGGAAATCGATGAACAGGTGCAGGCAGCGCCGCTTGAGCCCGTCGGACAGCTCGCGCGCGTTGTTCGAGGTCAGCACCACGAGCGGAATCCGCCGGGCCCGGATCGTGCCGAGCTCGGGCACCGAGACCTGGAAGTCGGAGAGCACCTCGAGGAGGAAGGCCTCGAACTCGGGCTCGGCCTTGTCGATCTCGTCGACCAGGAGCACGACCGGCTCGTCGGACTGGATCGCCTGCAGGAGCGGGCGGGGGGACAGGAAGCGGTAGGAGAAAAAGGCGTCGTCCTGGCCCGCGATGCGCGACACCGCCTCCGGCAGCGAGGGCGCGTCGTGAATCAGCTCGCCGATCCGCTCGCGCAGGAGCTGCGTGTAGAGGAGCTGCTTGGCGTATTTCCACTCGTAGAGCGCCTTGCCCTCGTCGAGGCCTTCGTAGCACTGCAGGCGGATCAGGCGCGATCCCGTGATGTCGGCCAGGGTCTTGGCCAGCTCGGTCTTGCCGACGCCGGCCGGGCCCTCGATGAGCACGGGGCGGCCCATACAGGTGGCCAGGTAGACCACGGTGGAGACGCGCCGGCTCGCGATGTACTTCGCGTCCCGAAACCGCGTCTGCACGTCCTTGACGGAGTCGAACATGGCGTCTCCTGGGCGCTGAATAGGCGTTCATAATAGCATGTGCGATTCCGCGGCCCCGCGCCCCGCGCCGGCGGGTTGTAGAATGGGCCTCGATGGACGATCGCGCGCGGGTCTACCATCGCTGGCAGCTCATCCTGTCGGCGCTCAACCTCGTCCTGACCGCGGGCGTGCTCGCGGGCGCCGCCTGGCTCCTCGCGGTCGAGCGCCCGCCGGCCACCGCGTGCGGCGTCGACCTCCTGCTGCTCGTCGCCGTCGAGCTGGCCGTCCTCGGCCTCGCCGTCGCCGTCGTCACCGCGCCCCTGGGCTTCGTCTCGGGCTACTGGCTGGCCCGGCGCTTCGGGCTCCTCCACCAGCCGTTCCGGCACTGGCTGCTCGACCGCGTCAAGGCCGCCGCCATCGGCGGCGCGCTCGGCCTGATCGCCTTCGAGATCATCTACGGCCTGCTCGCCCACTTCCGCCTCTGGTGGCTCGCCGCCGCCGTGATCTTCTTCGGCGGCTACGTGCTCCTGGCCACCGTGGCGCCGGTCTGGTTCCTCCCGCTCTTCTACCGCCTCACGCCCCTCGCCGACGCCGCCCTGCGGGACCGGCTCCTGGCGCTGGCCGCCCGCGCGGGCGTCCCCGTGGTGGGGGTGTGGGTGGCGGACCAGTCGACGAAGAGCAAGACCGCCAACGCGGCCCTCACCGGCATCGGCCGGACCCGCCGCATCGTCCTCTTCGACACGCTGCTCGCCCGGTTCACGCCCGACGAGATCGAGTCCGTGCTCGCCCACGAGCTGGGCCACCACGTCCACGGCGACATCCGCCGCGGCCTCCTCGTCCAGGGCGCGCTCACGCTGGCGACCTTCGGGGTGGCCGACCGGCTGCTGCGCCTGAGCGCCGCCGCCTTCGGGTGGAACGGTCCCGCCGACCCCGCGGGCGTGCCCGGGCTGGCCCTCCTCCTGCTCGCGCTCGGCGTCGTCGCGACCCCGCTCGGCAACGCCTTCTCGCGCTGGATCGAGCGCCAGGCCGACGACTTCGCGCTGGCCACCACGGGCAACGTGCCCGCCTTCGTCGGCGCGATGGAGCGGCTGGCCGCGCTCAACCTCGCCGAGCGCCGGCCGAACCGGATCAAGGAGCTGCTCCTCTATTCCCACCCCTCGATCGACCGGCGCATACGACGGGCCCTCCGATCGCAAGGAGCCACGGCATGACTTCCCTCGGAGGGGGGCTCCGCCCCCCATCCGAACCTCCCCCCTTCGGGGGCGCCGGCGAAGCCGGCGCTCGAACAGCGAGGCGACATGACATGGACACACGCGCGGACTCATCGAGAGGCGGGCGCCGTATACTGCGCGAGCTCGTGACCAAGAGGCAGGGGCTCGTCGTGCCCGGCGCCTACGACGGCGTGTCGGCGCGGCTCCGCTCGGAGGGGGGCTTCGCCCCCCTTCCGAACCTCCCCCGCCGCTGGCGCCGGCAAAGCCGGCGCTCGATAGTCGAAGGGGGCCTCGACGGCCCCCTCCGAGCCTCCCCCGAGAATCGAGTTGCGCCGGCGAAGCCGGCGCTCGAACACGCCGCGCCACTGGGCGCGACCGGTTCACACGCTCAGAGCCGGCGCTCGACCACGATGGCGCCCTGATGCCGGGCCGGCGGACGCTCTTACGGCAGCTCGTCGCCAGGAAGCAAGGGTTGGTGGTTCCGGGCGCCTACGACGGCGTGTCGGCGCGGCTGGTCGAGCGCGGGGGCTTCCCCGCCGTCTACATGACGGGCTACGGCACCGCGGCCTCCCGCCTCGGCTTGCCGGACATGGGGTTCGCGGGCCTCACCGACATGGTCGACCACGCCCGCAACCTCGCCGCCGCGGTCTCGATCCCGCTCATCGCCGACGCCGACACCGGCTACGGCAACGCGCTCGCCGTCCGGCGCACCGTCGCCCTCTACGAGGGCGCCGGCGTGGCGGCGCTCCACCTCGAGGACCAGGCGGCGCCCAAGCGCTGCGGCCACCTGAGCGGACACCAGGTGGTGTCGCGCGCGGAGTTCGCGGGGAAGATCCGCGCGGCCGTCGAGGCGCGCACCGATCCCGACCTCCTCATCATCGCGCGCACCGACGCGATCTCCGCCGTCGGCTTCGACGAGGCGCTGCGCCGGGGCGAGGCGGCCGTCGAGGCGGGCGCCGACGTGCTCTTCATCGAGTCGCCGCTCACCGAGGACCAGATCGAGCGCGTCGCGCGCGCCTTCGACACGCCGCTCCTGTTCAACTACGTCACGGGCGGACGCTCGCCGCTCCCGCCGTTCCGGCGCCTCCGCGACCTCGGCTTCGCCATCATCCTGCTGCCCGTCGACACGCTCTTCGTCGCGGCCCGGGCGATGGAGAGCTTCCTGCGCGAGCTGCGGACCAGGGACGACGCCGCCCTCGCCGGCGCCGCCATGCCCTTCGCCGAGTTCAACGACCTGATCGGGGTGAGCCGGCAGCTCGCGCTGGCCGCGCGCTACGCCGGCGCGGACTGACCGGGCCGCGCGGCCCCGGGGGCTCGTGTGGTAGGCTTTGGGCGCCGCACCTTACCCGAGGAGGCCGTCATGCGACCCGAAAAGCAGGCGATCGCCGAGGCGGTGGACCGTCTGGGCGACGAGCTCGAGCAGCTCTCCCGGCAGATCCACGACAACCCCGAGCTGGGCTACGAGGAGGTCCGGGCCTGCGGCTGGCTGACGGAGTTCCTGGCCCGCCAGGGCTTCAAGGTCGAGAGGGGCGTGGCCGGCGTCGACACCGCCTTCCGCGCCACGATCGAGACCGGCGACGGCCCCACCATCGCGATCCTCTGCGAGTACGACGCGCTGCCCGGCATCGGCCATGCGTGCGGGCACAACGTGATCGCCACCGCGGGCGCGGGCGCCGGCGCGGCCCTGGCCGCGGTTCGAAACCGGCTCCCGAAGGGGCGCATCCACGTCATCGGCACGCCGGCCGAGGAGGGCGGCGGCGGCAAGCTCCGGCTGATCCAGGGCGGCGTCTTCAAGCAGGTCGACTGCGCGATGATGATCCACGGCTTCGACCGCACGATCCTGCATCCCGACCTGCTCGGCATCGTGCGCGCCGGGTTCGAGTTCCGCGGCAAGGCCTCCCACGCCTCGGCCGACCCCTGGGAGGGTGTCAACGCGCTCGACGCCTGCATCCAGATGTTCAACAACGTGGCGATGCTCCGCCAGCAGGTGCGCCCCGACTGCCGGATCCACGGGATCATCACCCACGGCGGCGCCGCCGCCAACATCATCCCCGAGTACGCGGCGGCGCTGTTCTACGTGCGCGCGCCGCGCCTCGACCAGATGTCGGACCTCTACAAGCGCGTGGTCGCGTGCGCGGAGGGCGCGGCGCGGGCGACCGGAGCCACCCTCACGGTGACCCCGCACGACAACGTGTACGAGCCGATGAAGCGCAACCAGGCGCTGCTCGACCTCTTCGCCGCCAACATGGTCACGGTGGGCCTCACGGAGGCGGAGCCCGTTCGCGACCGCATGGGGTCCTCCGACGTCGGCAACGTGAGCCAGGTGGTGCCGGCCATCCAGCCGATGGTGGCGATCGCCCCGCTCGGCATGGCCATCCACACGCGCGAGTTCGCCGACGCGGCGGTCAAGCCGATGGCGCGGGCCGGTATGGTGGCCGCGGCGAAGACGATGGCGATGACCGCGTTCGACCTGCTCGCCGACCCGGCGAAGGTCACGGCCGCCAAGGAAGAGTTCTCGGGGGCCCGGTAGCACCGACCGTGCCCGCGCGGTCGGGCTCGTCCTCCGCCATCAGGATGTCCGAACCTTCACTCCTCGGCGGTCCCCTCCGCGTCGTCGCCGTCGGCATCGACTCGTTCGCCGACGCCCTCCGCGCCCAGGGAGTTCCATCGACGCGGGTGGATTGGCGCCCGCCCGCCGGCGGGGACGCCGAGGTCGCGGCGCTGCTGGCCCGGCTGTGGTGCGACGAGGTCGACGCGGCCAACCGCGCGGCCCTGACCCGCCTCAACGCCGCGCGACCGGTGCTCGTCGACGTCAGGCCCGCGATCGAGGTGGTCCCGGGGATGACGCCCGACACGATCCTGCACGCGGGTCCGCCGATCACGTGGGACCGGATGAGCGGGCCGGTGCGTGGCGCCGTGATCGGGGCGCTGCTCTACGAGCGGCGCGCCCGGACGGAGGAGGCGGCGGAACGTCTGGCGGCCTCAGGTGTGCTACGGTTCGATCCCTGTCACCATCACGCCGCCGTCGGGCCGATGGCCGGGATCATCACCGCCTCCATGCCGGTCCTGATCGTCGAGAACCGGACCCACGGCAATCGCGCCTATTCGGTCTTCAACGAAGGCCTGGGGAAGATGCTGCGCTATGGGGCGTACGGCGAGGACGTGATCGAGCGGCTCCGGTGGATCGAGACGTCGCTCGGCCCCGCCGTCGGCGCCGCCCTCCGGGCGTCGGGCGGCATCGACCTGCGGGCCCTGATCGCCCAGGCGCTCGAGATGGGCGACGAGTGCCACAGCCGGAACCGGGCGGCCTCCGCCCTTCTGATCAAGGCGCTGGCGTCCCATCTGGCGGCGCTCGACCTGCCGCCCGCCGAACGCGCCCGGATCTTCGCGTTCGCCGGCGGCAACGATCACTTCTTCCTGAACGTGAGCATGGCGGCCTGCAAGACCGCGACGGACGCCGCCCACGGCATCGCTCACAGCACGCTGGTCACGGCGATGGCGCGGAACGGGACGGACTTCGGCATCCGCGTGAGCGGGCTCGGCGATCGCTGGTTCACCGGCCCGGCCCAGAGGCCGGTCGGGCTCTACTTCTCCGGCTTCACCGCGGAGGACGCGAATCCCGACATGGGGGACAGCGCGATCACCGAGACCGGCGGCCTCGGCGGGTTCGCGATGGCGGGCGCGCCGGCGATCGTCCAGTTCGTCGGCGGCACCCCTGCCGACGCCCTGCGGACCACCCGGCTGATGTACGAGATCACCGTCGGCGAGGGCGACGCCTACCGGCTGCCCGGCCTCGACTTCCGCGGCACCCCCACCGGGATCGACGTCCGCCTGGTCATGCAGACCGGCCTGCTCCCGCAGATCACCACCGGCATCGCCCACCGCCGGGCGGGGATCGGACAGGTGGGCGCGGGTCTCGTGCGACCGCCGGTCGCGTGCTTCGAGGCGGCGCTGCGGGCCCTGGCGGCGGTGCGCCCGCCAGCGCCGGTGGCGGTCAGAGGGTCCTGAGCGCGGCCATGATCTGCGCCGAGCCGGTGACGAAGCCGAAGCACTTCTTCACGTTGAAGAGCGTCGCCTGCCGGCAGTAGTCGGGGGACGTCGTCGCGCTGCAGTCGTCCACCAGCACGCAGCCGTAGCCGAGGAAGTTCGCGTCCTGCAGCGTGCACATCACGCACTGGTCGATGTTCACGCCGCCGAACAGGATGGTCCGCACGCCGAGGTTGCGCAGGATGCTGTCGAGCGGCGTGTCCCAGAAGCCGCTGATCCGGTACTTGTCAACCCTGACGTCGCCCGGCTCCTGCTTCAGCTCCTCCAGTCACCGAGCCCGATCCCCACGCCCGCCGGCTTGTAAAGATGGAGCTGGTTGGGCGCCATGTTCAGGAGGTCGGGCCGGTTACCCCAGTTGACCCAGATGATCGGCACACCGGCCTTGCGCAGCTCGGGCAGGAGCGTCTGAAGAGGCCCGATCGAGGCGCGGTCCGGTGTGACGTCGACTCCGAGGTGATCGACCCATCCGCCCGTCGCGCAGAAGTCGTTCTGCATGTCGATGACCACCATCGCGGTTCGGTTGAGATCCGCCGTCACCGTCTGCGGCTCGGCGGCGATGGTCAGCGGCCGGGGCGCGGGGGACGGCTGCGACATGTCGACGTGCTGCGCGTCGACGAGCCACTTGTAGCCGGGAGCGGAGCCGAGGGGTATGAGCGTCATCGGAATCCTCCACGTGTGGGATCGACGGCGCCGATTATAGCCCGCGCGCGCGGTGGCTCGCCGTCCGTGGCGCTGCACGATTTTTGAGCGGAAGGCGAGCGACTGCGATAAGCTGCCGCAAATCTGAGCAGCCGGATCGCGGCGCCGTTCGAGCCAAAGCTGGGGACTTGAAGGCTTTCGGGCGCGTTGTGCCCCGTGGTACGGAGTTTGCCAGCGACGGAGCCAGCCTCGTAGCAGGAAGGAGAACCGGGCATGACTACTCTCGACCGAAGGAACTTCCTCAAGACCGCGGCGGCGGCCACCGCCGGCCTCGCGATCACCGCGGGCCTCCGACCGTGGGCATTCGCGGCGGGGCCACTGCCCATCGGCGTGCTGATCCCGGGCTCGAAGTCGGACAAGGGCTGGATGGAGTCCGGCTACGACGGCATGAGGACGGCCGAGAAGCGCCACGGCGACAAGGTCAAGGTCAGCTACATCGAGAACGTGAAGTTCGCCGACATGGAGCAGGCGCTGGTCGCGCTGGCGTCCAAGAACGTCCTCGTCATCGGCGTGGGCTGGCAGACCGAGGCCTCGGTGCGCAAGGTCGCCAATGCTCTCGAAGAACGGCGCCGTCAGCTACGTGGGGGGGCTCGAGATCCCCGCGATCGTGAACGCCGGGAAGGAGTTCGGCAACGGCGCCCGCTACATCACGCCCGGCATCAAGTACTTCGAGAGCTACACCGGCGACTTCGACGATGTGGCCAAGTCGAAGGAGGCGACGCTAGCCGCCATCAGCCAGGGCGCGGACGTCCACTACCACATCCTGAACCTCGGGCTGCGCGGCATGGAGCAGGCGGCGCGCGAGAAGAGCACGAAGATCATCGGCAGCTACACCAACCGCTGCGGCAGCAACCCGCTCTACGTCGCCTACACGATCACGGGTGTGGGATACCAGGTGGAATACGCGATCGACCAGCTCGTCGCCGGCACCTGGAGGGCGGAGTTCAAGCCCTTCGGCCTCGCCATGGGCCCGAAGGCCTCCGACATCGCGATCTGCGGCGGCGGTACCCCGGCCCTCATCGCCAAGCTCGAGACGATCAAGAAGAACATCCTGGCCGGGAAGCTCAAGGTGCTGGAGAGCTAGCGCCGGAGAGGCGACCGTGTCGCCGAGCGCGGGCTCGGTGCTGCTGAAGCTGGACGGCCTCACCAAGCGGTTCGGCGCCGTCACGGCGCTGGACGACGTGTCGCTGTCCATCGACGCGGGCGAGGTGCACTGCCTGCTCGGGGAGAACGGCGCCGGCAAGTCGACCCTCTGCAACGTGGTCTTCGGGGTCCACGCGCCGGACGCCGGCCAGATGCACCTCGAGGGCCGGCCCTTCCGCCCGACCGGCCCCGCGGACTCGCTGTCCGCCGGCGTCGCGATGGTGCACCAGCATTTCAGCCTGGTGCCCACGATGACCGTGGTCGAGAACCTGATGCTCGGTCGCCTGGATGGCGTCCTCAAGCGGAGGGACTTCGCCGCCCGCGTGCGCGAGCTGGGCGCCACCTACGGCCTCGAGGTGGACCCCGATCGACGCGTGGCCGAGCTGTCGGTCGGCGAACGCCAGCGCGTCGAGATCATCAAGTGCCTGATCCGCGATCCGCGGCTCCTGGTGCTCGACGAGCCCACGGCGGTGCTGCCGCCCGAAGAGGTCGCGGCGCTGCTCGCGATGTGCCGCCGGGTGGCCGCGGCGGGGCGCGGCGTGATCCTCGTCACCCACAAGCTGGCCGAGATCGCCCGGGTGGCCGATCGGACCACCGTCCTCCGCGCGGGCAAGGTGGTGGAGAGCGTGACGATGAAGGTGGCCGACATGCGCGCACTGGTGCGCGCCATGGTCGGGCGGGAGCTGGTCTCGATCGACCGGATGGTGGCCGTCTCCCTCGGGATGGAAGCCGCGGGCCACGCCGGACCGCCGCCCCGCCCCGCCCGCCCGGCGCCGGCGAACGTCCGAACCCGGCGCGACGACGCGCTGATGGTGGACGGCGTCAGCTACCGGGACCACGGCGGCGCGCTCCGGCTCGACCGGGTCACGCTCATCGTCAAGCCCGGCGAGATCGTCGGAATCGCCGGCGTGGAAGGGAACGGGCAAAGCGAGCTGGCGGCGATCATCGCCGGCCTCGTCTGCCCGACCGGGGGGCGGATCTTTGTCGGCGGCCGGGAGCTGACGAGACGGTCCCCGGGCGAGGTCACGGCCGCCGGCGCCGGCATCATCCCCGAGGACCGCCACGCGATCGGATGCATCGAGGAGATGACCGTGGCCGAGAACCTGTTTCTCGGTGCCCTCGGGCGCTTCACCCGGTTCGGCCTCCTGCGCCGACGGGCGATGGGCGAGGCGGCGGCGGCCCTGATGCACGAGTTCGACGTGCGCGGCAGCGGCCCGGGCGCCCCGATGAAGAGCCTCTCGGGCGGCAACCAGCAAAGGGCGGTGCTGGCGAGGGAGCTGTCCCTGGATCCCCTCGTGTTCCTGCTGGCGGCGCAGCCCACGCGGGGCCTCGACGTCGGCGCGGTCGACGCCGTCTACGGCCGGATCTTCGCCGCCCGCGAGAACGGCGCGGGGGTGCTGCTGATCTCCAGCGAGCTGGACGAGCTGCTCGCGGCCTCCGATCGCATCATCGTCCTCTACCGCGGCCGGATCGTCGGTGAGCTGCCGGCGGAGGCGGGCAACCGCGAAGCCATCGGCTCCCTGATGTCCGGACACGCCGCGTGAGCGCGGGCGCGACGGTCACGAAGGGAGCCGCCCCGGCGTGGGCTCCGCCGCGCACCGTCGTCATCCCGGTCCTCGCCACGCTCGCCGCCCTCGGGGTCGGCGTGCTCCTCATCACCGCCACCGGCACGTCGGTGCCGGACGCGATCGCGGGGTTCTGGGACGGCATGGTGGGGTCGAGCTTCGCCATCGGCGCCTCGATCAACCGCGCCGTCGCCCTCGCGCTGGTCGGCCTCGGCTTCATCCTGGCCAACCGCGCGAACCTCACCAACGTGGGGGGTGAGGGGCAGATCGCCGTCGGCGGCATCGCCGCCACCGCGCTCGCCCTGCACGGCGCGGCGGGCCTGCCCCGGCCGCTGGCCGTCGGGGTGCCGCTCGCCGCCGGCGCGGCCGCGGGCGCCCTCTGGGGCGCCGTGGCGGGAGGGCTCAAGGTCAGGCGCAGGACCAACGAGGTCATCAGCACGCTGCTGCTGACGTTCGTCGGCCTCCTGATGGTCTACTGGTCGGTGCAGTCCGAGAACCTGCTGCGCCAGCCGATGACCTCGGCGGCCACCCTGCCAGAGTCGCTCGAGCTGCCCGCCGCCACGAAGCTTCCGACGGTGCTGCGCGATCCGGGCTCGCCGCTCCACATCGGCGCCTTCATCGCGCTCGCCGCCGCCCTCGCGGTCGGCCTGGTCCTCGCCCGGAGCGCCCTCGGCGTGCGGCTGCGCGCGGTCGGGCTCAACGAGCTGGCGTCACGCCGGGCGGGCATCCGCGACGGCCGACTCGTCGTCCTCGCGCTCACCGTGGCCGGGGCCCTCGGGGGCCTCGCCGGGGCGATCATGCTCCAGGGCGAGCTGTGGATCCTGACGAGCGGGTTCACGTCCGGCTACGGCTTCGACGGCCTCGTGGTGGGGCTGCTCTCGCGGGGCTCGGTCGTGGCCGTCATCGCCGGCGCGCTCTTCTTCGGCTTCCTGCGGTCGGGCGGGCTCGCGATGGAGATCACGGCGGGGGTGCCCGCCGCGGTGGTGGTCCTGATTCAGGGGCTCCTCGTCGTCACCATCGCGGGCACCGCGATCCTCACCGACCAGGGCCGGCCGCCATGACCGGCGAGCAGGTCGCGGTCTTCCTCGCCTCCTCGCTCCGGCTCTCGATGCCGATGATCCTCGCCGCCAGCGGAGAGATGGTCAGCGAGCGGGCGGGCGTGCTCAACATGAGCCTCGAGGGGATGATGCTGACGGCGACGTTCGCCGGCGCCCTCGGCTCGTGGGCGACCGGCCGCCCCGGGATCGGCCTCCTCTGTGGCGTGGCCGCGGCCCTTGTCGTGGCCCTCGTGCAGGCGGTGCTCAGCGTGACCCTGCGTGCCAATCAGCTCGTGGTCGGGATCGGCTTCAACATCCTCGCGCTCGGGGCCACGACGTTCCTCTACCGGGAGATCTTCGGCCCGCTCTCCCGCGAGGTGATCCCGGGCTTCGCCAAATGGGAGGTGCCGCTGGTCGCCGACGTCCCGATCCTCGGCCCGGCCCTCTTCCGCCACGTCGGGCTCGTGTACGTGGGGTTCGCGCTCGTCCTCGCGCTCTGGGCCGGGCTCCGCTACACGGCGTTCGGCCTCGCCGTCGACGCCGTCGGCGAGGACCCGCGCGCGGCGGACCGGGCCGGGATCCCCGTGGCTCTCGTTCGCTACGTGGCCGTGTTGATCGCGGGCCTGATGGCAGGGCTGGCCGGGGTCTTCATCTCGGTCGGAGACATCAACACCTTCACCGAGGGCATGACCAACGGCCAGGGCTACCTCGCGCTGGCCGCCGTGATCTTCGGCGGGTGGGTCGGCGGGCGCACGGTCGCCGCCTGCCTGCTGTTCGGGACCGCCACCGCCCTGCAGTTCCAGCTCCCCGCGATGGGCATCGCGATCCCGACCGCGGGGCTCATGATGCTCCCCTACGTGCTCGCCCTGCTGGCCGTGGCCGGGCTGGTGGGCCATCACGATCCACCCGCGGCGCTGACCCTTCCCTACCGTCGCGGGGCCTGAATGGCGGGCGCGACCGAGGTCTGCCGCATGGACGCGGTGACCCTGGCGGCCGAGATCCGCGCGCGGCGGCTCTCCCCGGTCGAGGTCATCGAGGCGGTGCTCGACCGCATGGCCCGGCTCGAGCCGATCTCCTCACCCGCGACATCCGCACCGCCTCCGGCTCGGTCGCCTACCAGTCCTTCGTCCCCGACGAGGACGACGTCGTCGTCGAGCGCCTGAAGGCCGCGGGGGCGATCGTCATCGGCAAGACCAACGTATCGGAGTTCGGCTACAGCGCGACCGGGCACAACCCGGTGTTCGAGACCACGCGGAATCCGTGGAACCCCACGCTGACGCCGGGGGGCTCGAGCGCCGGCGCCGGCGCGGCGGTGGCGGCCGGCGTCGGGCCGATCGCGATCGGCAGCGACGGGGGCGGCTCGGTGCGGATTCCCGCGGCGCACTGCGGGCTCTACGGGTTCAAGCCGTCGATGGGCCGCATCCCCGTGTACCCGTCCTCGCGCGACGAGCGCTATCCCGGCGTGTCGGGCTGGGAGTCCCTGGAAGTCATCGGCCCGCTCACGCGCACGGTCGCGGACGCGGCGCTCGTGCTCGCGGCGACGGCGGGTCCCGACCCGCGTGACCGGCACAGCCTCCCCGCCCTCGGCATGGACTGGATGGAATGCGCGAGGGGCGACCTGAAGCGACTGCGGGTCGCCTACAGCGCGGACTGGGGCTATGCCGCAGTCGACCCCGAGGTGCGCCGCCTCGCGGGGGCGGCCGCCCGGATCTTCGAGCGCGACCTCGGGTGCGTCGTCGAGGAGGCGAACCCGGGGTGGGAGGACCCGTTGGCGGCCTTCGCGGCGCTCATCATCGCCGAGACGGACCTGAAGGGAATGCGGGGCCTGGCCGCGCGGTACCACGGCCAGATGTCGCCCCACCTCGTCGATTTCCTGCAGCGACCGTGGACCGCGGAAGACCTGACGAACGCCAACATGGTGCGGAAGGCGGTGACGAACAAGATGTGGCGGCTCATGTCGCGCTACGATCTCCTGCTCACGCCGACCCTGACGGTGCCGCCGTTCGCGCTCCACATGCAGGGGCCGGAGAAGACCGAGGACCGGTCGGTGAGGCCGGAGCAGTGGCTCGCCTTCACCTACCCGCTGAACATGACCGGCCAGCCGGCGGCCTCGGTCCCCGCCGGCTGGACGAACGACGGCCTCCCGGTGGGGCTGCAGATCGTCGGGCGCCATCTCGACGACCCGCTCGTGCTCCGCGCCTCCGCGGCCTTCGAGGCCGCGGCTCCCTGGCGGCACCGCTGGCCGCCGCTGCTGAACCGGCTGGGTCTCTGAAGGCGGGGTCGCTCGGGTAGAAGAGCGGCCTCCCCCTCGCGGGCATCTTCTGGCGAAGGTGCGTGCCGCAGACGGCGGACCCGGTCAGCATCGGCGGCGGCGTCAGGCCGCTTCGGGATCACGTGATGGGATTCGCAGGCGGACTCCTCTTCTTTCACCCGCGACCGTCAGCTTCATCGGCGAGTTAGGCGGTACGTTATGACGGCAGGTCCTCCAGTCGAACACCTCGGCCGTCCCTCAGGGCGTTCCGCGCTTCCGCCACGCGCCGCAGAAACTCGGGATGGTGCTCCAGGCGGTAGTCGAACCAGTCTTCCTCGTTTTCGAACCCGATCAGTACGCCAGCCGGCTTGCCATGCCGGGTGATGAGGATCTCCTCAGACTCGGCCAGGCGCAGGAAGCGGGACAGGTCGTCCTTGACTTCAGCCAGCGCCACCTGGCGCATCCGGCGTCCCGTGCTCGGCCAGCCAGCGCGACGCTTCGGCTTTCGTGACGATCGCGAGGACTTCGACAGCTTCGGGCGTGACGTCATAGAAGACTCGCACCTCCCCCACCCGGAGCCGATACTGCGGCTGACTCAAGCCGCGCAGGCGTCTGATCCGGCTCTTGCTCACCCGGGTCGGCTCGTACCGCAAGTGCCGTTCGAGGGCGTCTCGCACCTCGGCGCGCCGGTAGGCCGACAGGGCCCCGTAGGCCTTCGCAGCGTCCGGGGCCAAGATGACCTCATGGCGCATCTGGCCAAAATATAGCCAGAACTTTCTGCAGCGTCAAGTCCGACGGCAGCGGTCTGCCCCACGGCCGAAGCGCCCGCATACGATCTCCCCTATCGTGCGCCCCGCCCGACCACAGCCGATTCGCGGCGCGGCGCAAGGGCGCGCCGGCGCCGGCCTCGTGCGAGTCGCCGACGCGGGGCGGCTCGGGTAGAATGGCCCCCTCGCGGGAACCCTCGGGTGAAGGTGACATGGCCCAGACGGCGGACGTAGTCATCATCGGCGGCGGCGTCATCGGCTGCAGCATCGCCTACCATCTCGCGCTCGCCGGAGTGCGGAACGTGACGGTGCTGGAGAAGCGGTTCCTGGCGTCCGGCGCCACCGGGAAGAGCTCCGCCTGCATCCGCCAGCACTACTCGACCCCGGAGACCTGCCGCATGGTGCTCCACTCGCTGCGCTTCTTCGAGTCGTTCGCGGAGCGGACGAGGGGCCGCACCGCCTCGTTCGTCCGCGTCGGGTACCTGCTCGGCGTGGACGACCGGCTGCGCGAGCCGATGGAGGCGTCCGTGGCCCTCCAGCGGTCCGTCGGCATCGACAGCCGGCTGGTGACGCCCGAGGAGATCCGCGAGATCGAGCCCCGCGTCCGCGTCGACGACTTCGTCGCCGGCTGCTACGAGCCCGAGGCCGGCTACGCGGACCCGTCCCAGACGACGAGCGGCCTCGCCGCCGCCGCCCGCGAGCGCGGCACCCGCATCCTCGAGGACGTCGAGGTGCTGGGCATCGCCACCGCGGGCGGCCGGGTCACCGGCGTCCGCACGACCCGGGGCGAGATCGAGGCGCCCGTCGTCGTCAACGC
>JACQCN010000111.1 GCA_016201575.1 Candidatus Rokuibacteriota bacterium
CGCACCGTCGATCTCGAGACCTATGGGCTGCCGCGGATCGTCACCTGGCACGCGATCGCCTTCGCGCTCGGTGCCGCCTGGGTACTCTACTGGCTCGCCCAGCCCATCCTGCGGCGCTCGCTCTGGGTCGCGAGCGGGGCCGAGGACAAGCTCATCACCAGGCGCGACCTCCGGGTGTCGGCGGCGCTCGGCATCGCGACCGCGGTCGCGATCCTCGCCGGGACCCTCACCACCCACGCCGCCTACCGCCACACGATCCCGCACCAGATCGTCCGGGTCGACGTCCCGCCGCGTCCCCAACCCGCGCCGTCGATCGAGATCCGGCGGGAGGTCGCGAGGTACACCCACAACCCCGTCGCCCGCACTCTCACCCTCGAGGTGCAGGTCACCAACCGCGGCCACAAGCCGGCAAGGCTCAGGCAGTTCGTCACCTCGATGGTGAGCTTCGTGAACAGGGACGTCGCCCCGGACGCTGAGCACCTCCTCGTCGTCGAGCCCGCCGCGGTCGTCAACCCCGGGGAGACCAAGGTCCTCACACTCAGGATGACGGACCCTGTCTGGGAGCAGCAGCGCCTGATCGACATGACCCAACCCCAGCTCCGCTTCGGAGGCGTCCTGATCTTCGAGACGCCGGCCGGCGCCCGCAGCCTCGCTGCGGTCGATGCCCCCCTCCAGCCCTACTTCCGGACCGCCTCGTAGCCGGCCTCACGGCGGGCGGGCGCGGCGACGCTCGGCCCTGGCCTTCGCCGCCCTCGCTGTGCTCGGGACGGCAGTGAATGGGAGCCAGGCCCGTGCCCACGGGGGGGCGACCGAAGGCGGCATCGGGGGCCGGACGTGCGTGCACGAGCACGGAAGCGAGGCTGTCGGCCTGAGCGTCTACGCGTCGAGTGACCTCCGAACCCCGCCGCCGGGAGTTCCGGTGCGGTCCTACTGCCCCGATCTTCCGGCCGCGGGCGACGCCATTCTCGTGTTCGACCTCGGCGTCGGGTTGCGTGACGTCCCTGTCTGGGTCGAGCTGAAAGAGATGACCCGGCCGCAGCCGCGGACCGTCACGCGGGTGCCGCCGGCCACCTACCCCTTCCGGGTCGTCCAGGTGCCGGCCAGGTTCGAAGTGCCCGGCGAGTACCAGGTCATCGTCGGCTTCGAGCCGAGATCCGGCGCGCCCCGGGGTGCCCCGGATCCCGCGCTCCGCTTTCCCCTCCGCGTGGGGAGGCAGCGCTCCGCCTGGCTCTGGATCCTGGCCTCTCTGGGCATCCTGTCAGCCGCGCTCGCCGGTTACGCGCGTCTGCGAGGGCGGAGCCGGCCATAGTGGCCCCGCGGGGCCCCCGGCGTGAGCAGGCTCGCCAGGGGTGACGGCCGGGCTCCGCGGCGTGATCCTGGGACGCCCCCACCATCGACGTCGCCGGCCAGAAGGCGGCAGAGAGCGTCGACAGTTCAGCGCAGCGCGGTCGGCGCTCATTCCATGGCGCCCCGCTGCTATCGAGGAAGGAACGACAGCGGCGGGGCCCAGCGAGGGGACGGGACCCCTGGGGGAGCCGGCGCCCGGGTGTGTGGGTGCGCCGCGTGAGAGTTCTTCGTGGGCGGCGCTGCTGCGCCGGGTGTTCGCCCTGGACGTCTTTCAGTGCCCGCGCGGCGGCGGCCGGCGGCGGATCGGGGGCGTGCACCCCGGGGGTGACAGCCTGCGTGGCGTGCGGGAGCGGCTCGGGCTCGACAGCGCGTCGCCGTCGGACGAACCGTCGCGGTCACCGCCGCGAGCGGGAGAGTAACCGCACCAGACCATCCCGATCGGCTTCCCTCGGCCCGACGCCTCCGGCCCTCTCGCCGTCGTCTGCCCCGCCTGCGTTCGGGCTCTGGCCGCGCCCGGCTTCTTCTCACCGAGGGCAGGGTTCTCCACGGCTCGCCGCCCTGCTGAGCCCCGCCGAGGGTCATCGCCCTCTCCTCGGGCGCTTGACTTCGCCCTCCGGGGGCGCGATCCTGGCGCGCGGCAGGGGGACAAGGGGGAGAGGTTGGCGGCTGTGAAAGGGCTCTTGGAGTTCCTATGCCTTCGACTCCGGCGAGAGGTCGAGAGCGACCATGAGTGCCCGATTCAATTCTCGGATCTTCTCGAGCGAGAGCGTCCCGACGAACTGTGTCAGGCGGCTCTTGAACATCAGCGTCAGGAAATCGCAACGGACAGCCGACGTCCGCGGGAGACCGTCGTCGACGCCCAGCA
>JACQCN010000108.1 GCA_016201575.1 Candidatus Rokuibacteriota bacterium
CGCGCCGTCTCCTGCCGGGCCCGCGCCGCGTCGAGCCACGGCCGCGCCGCCGCGCGCGCCGGCAGCGCCGCGGCCAGCGCGGCGAGCGCCGCACCGGCGTCGGCCTGGATCGCCAGGTCGGCCACGCGGTTCCGGTTCAGCTCCTCGGCGGCGAGGTCGATCTGGACGATCGTCGCCGCCGCGGGCAGGCGGGGCGGGCGGCCGTAGCCGAGCACGTAGTTGAAGCGCGTGCCGACGACGAGGACCAGGTCGGCGTTCGAGAGCAGGAAGGACCGCGCCCCCGCGAGGTTGAGTGGGTGGGCGCGGGGCAGGGCGCCGCGCGCGAGGGAGGTCGTGAGCACGGGGGCCTGCAGCCGCTCGGCGAGCGCCCGCAGCTCGCTGTGGGCGCCCGACCAGGCGACGCCGCTGCCCGCCACGATCACCGGCCGCTCCGCGCGCTCGAGGAGCGCCGCGGCGCGGACGACGAGCGCCGGGTCGGGCGCGGGATGCCCCGCGAGCCGGGCCGGCGGCAGCGTGCAAGCCTCGATGCGCTCGCTCGCGACGGTCTCGCGCATCACGTCGGTGGGGATTTCCAGGTAGACGGGACCGGGCGGCGCGGCGTGGGCGAGCCGGACCGCGGCGTTGACGTACTCGGGGACGCGCGCGCCCTCGAGGACGGTGAACGCCGCCTTGGTGATCGGGCGCAGGATGCCGACCTGGTCGACGTCCTGGAGGGCGCCGAGGTCGAACTGCTTCACCGGCGCCTTGCCGCCGATCAGCACGAGCGGGCTGGCGGCGGCGAAGGCCGTGGCCACCGCCGTCACCGTGTTGGTCACGCCGGGCCCGGCCGTCACGCAGGCGACCCCGGTGCGCCCGGTCAGGCGCGACCAGGCGTGGGCCATGTGCACCGCGGCGTCCTCGTGGCGCACGTCGACGACGCGGAGGCCGAAGTCGAGGCACCCCTCGTAGACCAGGGCCACGTGGCCGCCGTTGAGCGAGAACAGCACGTCCACGCCCTCCCGCCGGAGCTGGGCGACAGCCAGGCGGCCGGCGTCGAGCGTCATCGCCCCTCGCCGAAGGAGCGGTAGAGGTCGCGGTCGTCGAGCACCCTGCGGGCCTTGAACTCCGTCCGGGGCAGCGTGCCCTCGGGCATCAGCTCCACGCGCGGGTGCACCCCGAGGCGCGCCCGCAGCCGCTCGCGCATCGTCTTCTGGAGCGCTTCCCGGCGGTCGCCGTGGCTTCGCGCGTACTCGGCCTGGACCAGCAGCTCGTCCATCGCCTCGCGCCGGGAGACGATCACGCGGAACTCGCCGCCGAAGCCCTCGATCGCGCGCAGCGTGTCCTCGATCGCGCTCGGGTAGATATTTTCGCCGCGCACGATGAACATGTCGTCGAGACGGCCGTAGAGGCCCTGGGGCAGGCGCGGGTAGGTGCGGCCGCACGGGCACGGCTCGTCGGTCCAGCGCGCGCGGTCGCCGGAGACGAGGCGGATCATCGGCTGCGAGGTGCGCTCCAGGTGCGTGTAGACGGGCGTGCCCTCGGCTCCGGCGGGCACGGGCTCCCACGTCGCGGGGTCGCACACCTGCGTGTAGACGATGTCCTGCCAGAGGTGCATGCCCGTCCGGTGCCGGCACTCGCCGTTGGTCATCCACGGCGTCATCTCGGCCATGCTGCCCATGTCGACGCAGGCGCCGCCGAAGGTCTCCTCGATCTGGCGCCGGGTGGCGGGGATGCCCGCGCCCGGCTCGCCCGAGAAGAAGAGGACGCGGAAGCCCAGGCCCCGCGGGTCGATCCCGTCCTTGCGCGCGGTCTCGGCGAAGTGCAGGGCGTAGGAGGGCGTGCCGTAGAAGGCCGACGGCCGGAGGTCGCGCGCCCACTGCACGGCCATCAGCGTCTGGCCGGCCACGCCGGCGCCGAACGGGAACACGGTCGCGCCGAGGCGCTCGCCGCCCGCGAGCGCGCCCCAGGAGCCGAGGTAGAGGCTGAAGAACGAGCAGATCAGGATGCGGTCGTGGGGCCGGATGCCGGCGCCCCACAGGATGCGCGCGTGCGCCTCGCCGACGCGCTCCCAGTCCTCGCGCCCGATGCCGAACACCGTGGGCCGCCCGGTGGTGCCGCTGGTGCCGTGGATGCGGGCCACCTCGGCGGGCTCGATGCACAGGTAGTCGCCGAACGGCGGGTGCGCGGCCTGGGCCGCGCGCAGGTCGGCCTTCTGCACGACCGGGAAGCGCGTGAGGTCGTCGAGGCTCTTGAGCGTGTCGGGCGACACGCCGGCCTGCTGCCACTTGCGGCGGTAGAACGGGCTCCGCTCCCACGCGTAACGGACCTGACGGGACAGCTTGGCGAAGACGACCTTCTCGCGCGCCGGGGGGTCGGCGCACTCGAGCTCGGGGAGCCAGTGCTCCTCGTCCGGGCGGGGCCGATAGGCCGGGTCGTACCGCGGCGGCCAGACGGTGAGATCGACGCCGCGCGTCCGCGCGATCTGCTCAAGGTCGATCCGGCTCATCTAGGTTAATCGCCCCCCAGCCCGATCAAACGGGCCCAGATGCGAGGCGGCCGCAGTTCGAGCTGAGCGCCGAAGGCGCGAGGCGAGTCCCGAATTGATCGGGGGCTCGGCTCGACCCGAGCGCGCTCAGGGCCGGCACGTCCTCGTCGGGGATGACGCCGCCCGCCACGAGGATGACCTCCTGCGCCTCCGCCGCGCGGAGCAGCTTCACGATGCGGGGGATCAGCGTCATGTGGGCGCCCGAGAGCAGGCTCACGCCGAGCACCTCGACGTCCTCCTGCACGGCGGCGGCCACGACCTCCTCCGGCGTCCGGTGAAGGCCGGTGTAGATCACGTCCATGCCCGCGTCGCGCAGGCAGCGGGCCACGATCTTGGCCCCGCGGTCGTGGCCGTCGAGACCGACCTTGGCGATCATGACGCGAATGGGCTTGTCGATCTCCGGGCTCCCTCCGGTCATCAGGCGCCTATTCTACCTCGGGGCTGCGGCGTGATAGTTGTCGAGGGGTGGTTCCTGTCCTGGTACCGGGCGGCCGCTCGGCCGCAGGGAGAGCCGGCATGCGTGACCTGTATTACCTGACCGACGAGCAACGGATGATCCGCGACCTGGCCCGGCAGATCGCGCGGGAGAAGATCGCGCCCCTGGCGGCGCCGCTCGATGAGACGGAGTCGTTCCCCGAGGAGCAGATGCGCCTGCTGGCGCAGCAAGGCCTCTTCGGTATCTGGATCCCCGAGGCCTACGGGGGCACCGACATGGGCTGCCTGGCCCTGGCGCTCGTGGCCGAGGAGATCGCCTGGGCGTGCGCGGCCACCGCCACGCAGTTCGTGGTGCAGCCGCTGGGCGGGCTCCCGATCCTGCTGTTCGGGACGGAGGAGCAGAAGCGGCGCTACCTGCCGCGGCTCGCCACCGGGGAGATCCTGGCCGCCTACTCGCTCTCCGAGCCCAACGCCGGCTCCGACGCGGCCTCGCTCCGGACCACCGCCGTCCGGCGCGGCGACCACTACGTCCTCAACGGCAGCAAGCAGTGGTGCTCGAACGGCGACCACGCGGGCGTCGTCACCCTGTTCGCCACCGTGGATCCGACCAAGCGGTCCAGGGGCATCACCGCCTTCCTCGTGGAGCCCGGGATGCCCGGCTTTGCCGTGGGCAAGAAGGAGCGGAAGATGGGGATCCGCGGCTCGCCCACGGTCGCGCTTCACCTGAGCGACTGCGTCGTCCCGGTGGAGAACCGGCTGGGCGAGGAAGGCGAGGGCTTCACGATCGCCATGCGCACGCTCGACATGACGCGCCCCCCGACGGGCGCGATGGCCGTCGGCATCGGCCAGGCCGCGCTCGACGCCGCCCTCGCCTACGCGCGGGAGCGCCGGCAGTTCGACGCGCCGATCGCGAGCTTCCAGGGCATCCAGTTCATGCTGGCCGACATGGGGATGCAGGTGCACGGGGCCCGCCTTATGGTGCACCACGCCGCCCAGATGGTCGATCGGGACCTGGGTGGGAACACCCTGGAGGCGTCGATGGCCAAGTGCGTGGCGGCCGACATGGCCATGCGCGTGACCACGGACGCCGTCCAGGTCTTCGGGGGCTACGGCTACACGCGTGATTACCCCGTCGAGCGGTTCATGCGCGACGCCAAGATCATGCAGATCTACGAGGGGACCAGCCAGATCCAGCGCTCGATCATCGCCCGCGAGCTCCTGAAGCCCTGAACCCGAGCCGGCATTATTCACGAACGGCAGTCGCGTGTGGCGGGCGGGTCCTGGCGCAGGGCGCCG
>JACQCN010000142.1 GCA_016201575.1 Candidatus Rokuibacteriota bacterium
ATGCACGCGCAGGCATTCAAGGTGGGGATGCGGGCCCCGGACGACGTGAGCGAGGCGGCGGCGCTGCTGGACCGGGGCGCCTTCAAGGCCGAGCACGTGGCGGCCGTCCTCGGCAAGACCGAGGGCAACGGCGCCGTGAACGACTACACGCGCGCGCTGGCCACGCTCTCGTTCCAGATGCTCCTGGCCGGGCGGACCGGGCGGAAGATCGAGGAGATCGCCAGGCGGGTGCCGATCATCTGGTCGGGCGGCACCGAGGGGCTCATGAGCCCGCACGCGACCATCTTCACGCGCGAGCCCGACCGCGGGACGCCGGCGGGCGGGAAGCGCTTCACCGTGGGGACCGCCTACACGCGCGACCTGCTGCCGGAGGAGTTCGGCACCGCCGTCCACGCCCAGGTGGCGGCCGACGGCGTGCGGGCGGCCATCAAGGACGCCGGGATCGAGTCGCCGGAGGACATGCACTTCATCCAGATCAAGACCGGCGCCCTGACGACCGAGCGCATCGCGGCGGCGCGGAAGCGGGGGCGCGGCGTCGTCACCACCGACACCTACAAGTCGATGGCCTACGCCCGCGCGGTGGCCGCCCTCGGCATCGGCGCCGCCACCGGGGAGATCGCGCCGTCGAAGCTGAGCGACGACGTGATCAGCCGGGACTTCTCGATCTTCTCCAACGTGGCGTCGACCTCGTCGGGCGTCGAGCTGATGAACTGCGAGATCATTGCCCTCGGCAACTCGGCCCGCTCCACGAGCCACCTCGTCATCGCCCATGCGGTCATGACGGACGCGATCGACGCCGTGGCCGTGCGGGAGGCGCTCCGGCGGGCGGGCCTGGCCGTGGAGTGCGAGCTGGCCGAGTCGGACCGCGCGCGCCTGGTCAACGTGTTCGCCAAGTGCGAGCCCGACCCCTCGGGCGCCACCCGCGGGCGCCGCCACGTGATGTTCGAGGACGGCGACATCAACTACACCCGCCACATCCGGGGCGTGGTCAACGCGGTGGTCGCCTCGGTCACGGGCGACACCATGTGCTACATCTCCGCCGGCGCCGAGCACCAGGGGCCGCCGGGCGGCGGCGTGGTGGCCGTGCTCGCCCGCGCGCGCTGAGCCCAACTCCGAGGAGGCCTCGACGGCTCCCCTCCGACGCCTCCCCCAGGGCAGGTTGCGCCGGCAAAGCCGGCGCTCGAACACGCGGCGCCAGCGGGCGTGATTGGCTCACACGCCATGAGCGAGTTTGACCGCGCGCAAAGCGGGCGCGTAGACGCTCTGGCCCTGAGCGGACACGCCTCCGCGCCCGCCACCTGTCGCTCACCCGGCTCCAGCGCTTGACACCTCTCCCGACGCTCGCATAGAGTCGGGCATCCCACCGCCGGGAGCATCTCGGAGGAGGCCGTCCATGCCGCGCATCGTGAGGGGAGGGCTCATCCAGGCCTCGGTGGGCGAGGACGCGTCCGCGCCCCTCGAGCACCTCAAGAAGCGCCTGATCGACAAGCACGTGGCGCTGATCGAGCAGGCGGCGCGCCGCGACGTCCAGGTGCTGTGCCTCCAGGAGCTGTTCTACGGGCCGTACTTCCCCGCCGAGCAGCACGCGCGCTGGTACGCGCTGGTCGAGCGCGTCCCCGACGGCCCCACCGTCACCGTGATGCGGTCGCTGGCCAAGCAGCACCGGATGGTCATGATCGTTCCCGTCTACGAGGAGGACATGACGGGCCTCTACTACAACGCCGCGGCCGTCCTCGACGCCGACGGCGCGTACCTGGGCACGTACCGGAAGAACCACCTCCCGCACTGCGCGCCCGGCTTCTGGGAGAAGTTCTACTTCCGCCCGGGCAACCTCGGCTATCCGGTGTTCCCGACGCGGGTGGGGCGGATCGGCGTCTACATCTGTTACGACCGCCACTTCCCCGAGGGCGCGCGGGCGCTCGGCCTGGCGGGCGCGGAGATCGTGTTCAATCCCTCGGCCACCGTGGCCGGGCTCTCGGAGTACCTGTGGGAGCTGGAGCAGCCCGCCCACGCGGTGGCCAACGGCTACTTCGTCGGCGCCATCAACCGTGTCGGCCACGAGCAGCCGTGGGACATCGGCGAGTTCTACGGTAAGAGCTACTTCTGCGATCCCCGGGGCAAGATCGTCGTCCGGGGCTCGCGCGACCGCGACGAGGTCGTGGTGGCCGACCTCGATCTCGACCAGATCCTCGAGGTCCGCAACGTGTGGCAGTTCTACCGCGACCGGCGGCCGGAGACCTACGGCCCGCTCACCGCTCCGTAGAGCCCTACGCA
>JACQCN010000143.1 GCA_016201575.1 Candidatus Rokuibacteriota bacterium
ACCTGGCGGCGACGCCGACCGGGGCCACCGTCGGCAGCCGTGATCTGGCGCTGGAGGTCGGGGGTGCGCCGATCGCCGTGACGCTCGCGAGCGAGCTGGCCGGCGACACGGCGACGTTGAAGGACCTGGTGGCGACGGGGCTCGGCGGGACGACGCGCGTCACCGGCACCTACGGCCTCGCCAGCCGGCACTTCGCCGCCGACGTCGGGGCGGAGGGGCTCGACCTGGCGGCGATGCAGCACGCGACCGATCCGCGCACGCCGCCGCGCGTGACCGGCACGGTCGCGCGCTTCCAGAGCCGGGTCGCCGGCACCGCCGACGAGCACCCGGAGCGCTCGGTCACGGGCACCGGCAACGTGCTGCTGAAGGACGCGCGCATCCCGGGCGTCAACGTGGCTGGCGAGGTGGTGAAGAAGATCGGGTCGCTGCCGCTCCTCTCCGCGATCCGCATGCCGGCCGAGGTGAAGAGCGCCACCGAGTCGCCCGACACGATCATCACCAGCCTCACCGCCGACTTCACGATCGGCGGGGCGGCGCTCCACCTCGAGCGTACGCTCGTGACGAGCCCCTCGTTCTCGTTCGAGGGTGACGGCCTGGTCGGCTTCGATTCCCACCTGGACCTCCAGGGGGCCTTCCGCCTGAGCTCCACGATCTCGCGCGCGATGGTGTCGGGCGTGAAGGAGCTCGGGCTGGCGCTCGACAGCCGAGGGGAGATCAGCGTGCCGCTCACCATCAAGGGCACGCCCCCCAAGGTCGCGGTGCTGCCCGACGTCACGCACCTGGTCGGCTCCGGGTTGGGAAACGCCGCGGGCGGACTGCTGAAGGGGATCGGAAAGCTCTTCAAGAGGCGCTGAGCGCCGCGCCCCGCCGGCGTCAGCCGGTGCCGCCCGCCGCCTTCGATTCCGCGCGCTGCCGGAGCATCGCGCGCAGGTAGTCGCGGTTCATGCGCGCAATGAACTCGAGCCGGATCTCCTTCGGGCAGGCCGCCTCGCACTCGCCGTGGTTGGTGCAGGACCCGAAGCCCTCGGCGTCCATCTGCGCCACCATCGCGAGCACGCGACGATCGCGCTCGGGCTGCCCCTGCGGGAGGAGTCCCAGGTGCGAGATCTTGGCTGCCACGAACAACATGGCCGACGCGTTCGGACAGGCGGCGACGCAGGCCCCGCAGCCGATGCACGCGGCCGCGTCCATCGCGAGGTCGGCATCGGTCTTGGGGACCAGCACCGCGTTGCCGTCGACGGCATTGCCGGTCGGCGCCGTGATGAAGCCGCCGGCGGCGATGATGCGGTCGAAGGCGGTCCGGTCGACGATCAGGTCCTTGATCACCGGGAACGTGTTCGCGCGCCAGGGCTCGAGCGTGATCGCGTCGCCGTCCTTGAAGCTCCGCATGTGGAGCTGACACGACGTGGTCGCGCGCCGCGGCCCGTGCGGATTGCCGTCGATGACGATCCCGCACTGGCCGCAGATGCCCTCGCGGCAGTCGTAGTCGAACGCGATCGGCTCCTCGCCCTTCTGGACGAGCCGCTCGTTCACGACGTCGAGCATCTCGAGGAAGGACATGTCGGGGCTGATGTCCGGCGCCTCGTAGGTCACGAAGCGTCCCTCGGCGTGGCGGTGCTTCTGCCGCCAGACGTGCAGCGTGAGGTTCAGATGCTTGCCGGTTCCGTCCATCGGTTCAGCTCTCCGTCACTTGTAGCTGCGGGTCTGGAGGTGGACGCTCTCGAAGGCGAGCGGCTCGACGTTCCGGATCGGCTTCTTGCCCTCGCCCGCGTACTCCCAGGCCGCGACGTGGCAGAACTGCTCGTCGTCGCGCCGGGCCTCGCCGTCGTCGGTCTGGAACTCCTCGCGGAAGTGCCCGCCGCAGGACTCGCGGCGCTCGAGCGCGTCGAGACAGAGCAGCTCCCCCAGCTCGAGGAAGTCGGCGACCCGGCCCGCCCGCTCGAGCGACTGGTTCAGCTCCTCGCCGCTCCCGAGGACCACCACGTTCTGCCAGAACTCCTCGCGCAGCGCGGGAATCTTCTGGAGCGCAGTCTTCAACCCGGCCTCGTTTCGCCCCATCCCGCAGTACTCCCACAGGATGTTCCCGAGCTCGCGATGGATCGAGTCGGGAGTGCGCTTGCCGCGGATGCCGAGCAGCCGGTTCGTCCGAGCGGCGAGCGTCGCCTCCGCTTCCTTGAAGGCGGGGTGCTCGGGCGTGACCTTCTCGAGGTTGTTCGACCCGAAGTAGTGGCCGATCGTGTACGGGACCACGAAGTAGCCGTCGGCCAGCCCCTGCATGAGCGCGCTGGCGCCGAGGCGGTTGGCGCCGTGGTCGGAGAAGTTGGCCTCGCCGAGCACGTGCAGCCCCGGGATCGTGCTCATCAGATTGTAGTCCACCCAGAGGCCGCCCATCGTGTAGTGGATCGCCGGGTAGATGCGCATCGGCACCTGATACGGGTTCTCGTCGGTGATGCGCTCGTACATGTCGAACAGGTTGCCGTAGCGCTCGCGGATATTGTCCTCGCCGAGCCGACCGATGGCGTCGGCGAAGTCGAGGTAGACGCCGCGGCCGCCCGGGCCGACGCCGCGCCCCTCGTCGCACACCTGCTTG
>JACQCN010000144.1 GCA_016201575.1 Candidatus Rokuibacteriota bacterium
CGTCACTCTTCTGCCGGATCGTCTCGTCGTAGAGGATCACGCCGCTGATGAACTGGCCGAGGCCCGGGGTGGTGAAGAGCATTTGCCGGTAGCGACGGCGGCTCTCCTCCGTGTTGTCGATGTCCAGGGCCTTGAAGCGCTTCTCGATGGTCGCCGTGCTCTCGTCCGCCGCCAGGATCCCCTTCCCCGGCGCCACGAGCGCCGTCGCCACTGCCACGAGCTGATCCGCACTCACCGCGCTGCCTCACCTCCTCGCGCGGCGAGAGTGCCGCGCCACCCCCAAGCATGCGCACGGTCTTGCCGCGGAGTCCAGGCGACGGTGCCCGCCGGCGCTGGTACGCGGCGTCCCCCCCCGAGGCGAAGCCCGAACTCGTGCAGCAGGAGGTGCAACAATGGCCCGGGACCCGGTGGGCGGCACGAGCGAGTGCCGCCAGAAGTTCGAGCAGAATCCGCAGGCCTGCGCGCGACCGGCTGCGTAGCCGGCAGGCCGCGCGGCGCTACCCACCCGAGCGGGTGCGCGTGGCCTCGGCGCGCAGGAAGAAGCTGCCTTCGCTGACCACGGGGTCGCCGGGCTTCATGCCGTCCAGGACCTCCACGCGATCGCCGATCGTCTGCCCGAGCATCACCGGCCGCTCGGCGAACTGCCCCTCGTTGTCCTCGACCGGCACGTAGACGACCGTGCGGTCTCCGACGAACTGGACCGCGCTGCGCGGGATCATCGTTCTCCGCTCGCCCGCGCCCGACTCGAAGATGACGTTCACGTACATCCCCAGGCGCAGCCCACCCGTCCGGTTCGGCACCTCGACCCGGACTTTGGCGGTGCGGGTGGCCGGGTCGACGCGGGGATCGATGTAGGCCACTCGCCCGCGCAGAAGCTCGCGAGGAGCGGCCGGGATGGTCACGGTTGCCGGAGAGCCGACCCGCACGCTGCCGAAGTCCTTCTCGTACAGGTCCCCGATCACCCACACCGTGCTCAGGTCCGCGACGACGAAGAGGTCCTGGCCCGCGCCGACCACCTGGCCGGGATTGATGCTCCGCGTGATCACCACGCCGGCGACGGGCGCCCGCACGACCATCTCGGAAACGGCCTGCGAGGCGTCCGTGAGCCGTGCCACCTGGTCGGACGACAGCCCGAGCAGCAAGAGCCGCTGGCGCGCGGCCGCCACCTCGGTCTCGTGTCCGACGTGGACGGCCGTGACCTCCTCCAGCTCCTGGCGGCTCGCCGCGCCCAGGGCCGCCAGCTTCTCGGTCCGTTCCCGCTTCTGGTGGTCGGCCTCGAACATGGCCCGCATCGACAAGTACTTCATCTGCGCCTCGGCCAGCTCGTTGCTGAAGATCACGGCCAGCGAAACGCCATGCTGGACGGGGGTGCCGAGCTCGGCCGAGACGCGCGTCACTACTCCGCCCACCAGCGCGTTGACGCGCGTGTCCCGGTATGCGTTGGATGCCACGGTCGCGGGGACGGTGAGGCTCTGGACCGCCCGCTCGCTCTCCGCCGTCGCCGTCTTGATCCCCGCGCGCGCGACGGCGTCGGGAGCCAGGGTGATCTCCGCCGGCTCGCTCTCGGACGCCGGAGGCGTGGCGGGCGCCGGCGACGGAGCCGCCGCGTGCGTCGTCGGCCCCGGCCCCTGCGGCCGTGAGCTTGAAGCTCGCCGCTCGCTCCACACGACGCCGGCCGCCGCCCCGTACATGGCGCTCCTTCCTCAGCGCGCCGCGCCGAGCGCGCGCTGCACGTCCACCGCGGCGTCCCAGCGCTGCTTCAGGACGTCCGTGTACCCCACCTCCAGCTCGATCAGGCGGCGCTGCTCGGCGATCACGTCGAGGAGGGAGCCGCGGCCGAGCTGGTAGCTCTGGCGGATGACGTCGAGGTTCCGCCGGGCCGTGCCGAGCACCTGCCGCCCGTAGATGTCCTCCGCCCGCGCGGCCGCCTCGTGCTGCGCGTAGGCCGAGGCCACCTCCTGGCGGACCATCAGGTCCGTGGCTTCGCGGCGCCGCTGCGCCCCTTCCAGCTAGGCGCGGGCCGCGGCGACGTTCCCCTGGTTCTGGTTTCTGACCGGCAGCGTGATCGAGACGCCGAACGTGACCATGTGGAACACGTCCTGGATCGGCCGCGAGCGGCCCGCCGCGTCCGTCCCCATCAGGTCGAAGCCGGTGTCCTGGCGCTGGTACTGGGTGAAGAGGCTCGCGTCGAACCGGCCCTCCGCCCGCTCCTTGTCTACGCGGGCTTCGCCGAGGCTCTCCTCGAGCCGGGCCATCCTGAGGTCGGGCCGCCGCTCGAGCGCGCGCGGGATGGCGTCGTCCTGCGGCGGGACGGCCATTGCCCGCTCGATGGTGTCGGCGATGCCGAGGGGCAACGCCGGCGACAGGCCGATCAGCGGCAGGAGCTGCAGCCGCAAGCTCTCGAGGCGCCCCGCCTGCCCGGCCCGCTGCGCCTCGAGCCGCGTGATCTCGACCAGCAGGAGCTGCTCGTCGAGCGCCGGCGCGGCGCCCCCGGCCACCCGCCGCGAGATGAGGCGCTGGGTCTCGCGGTTGGCGGCGATCAGGTCGTCGAGGACCTTCAGATTGCGCGCCGCCGCCAGGACTTCACCCGCCTTCGACCGGATGTCCGCCGCCAGGCGCCGCTCGCGGTCGGCCACCTGGGCCTGCTTCACCGCCAGCTCACGCTCGGCGACGGAGACGCGCGCGCCCTTGCGCCCACCCAGGTCGAGCGGCCAGGAGAACCCGATCATCTGCATGTTGTCCGGGCCCGTGACGTTCTGCGTGCCGCTCAACTCGAGCATCGGGTTGGGCCGGAGGCCGGCCTGGCGGAGCCGGCCCTTGGCCGCCTCTATCTCGGTCCGCGCCGCCCGCAGCTCGGGGTTCTCCGCCAGCCCGCGCTCGACCAGCTCGTCCAGCGTGAGCGGGCCGGTCGGGGGCGGCTGGGCGGAGGTGCCCGGGGGCACCCCCGCCGCTGTGCCAAGCAGGACGGCGAGGACGATCGCGTGTCGGCGCATGGCGCACCCCCCTTCAGCGCACCGAGACCGTGAACTTCGTCGAGCCCTTTCCGGCCGGTCCGGCCCAGGTCACGCTCACCTGCCGCGCGCCGCTGTCCGCGAAATTGATGGTGCCGGTATACCGGCCGGGAGTCTTGTCAGGGGAAAGGGTCGCGCCGGCCAGCATCGGCGCCATGCCCGGCATCGCCATGCTCGTGTTGAGGCTCACCTTCCCCACGTCCACCGGCTCCTTGGTCTTGGCCGACGTGACCTCGAGGACGAAGTCATTGTTGCCCTGGGTCCACTGGCCCGACTCACTCAGCAGCGTGATCACGAGGTCCTTCGCCTTGCGCGTCTGGATCACCTTCAGGTCGTCGGCGAACGCCGCGCCCATAAGGCCCGCTGTCATGAGAACCGCACCCAGCACCGCGCCCATCGTTCGTCGAGTCATCACTTTCTTCCTCCTCGCCGTCGTACTGGAGCTCTCTTCGTTGCTCGATGACCATCCCCGGGGGCCCCGACGGCCCCCGGGGGTCATCAGACGTCTACTGCGCGTGCTTCAGCTCGAGGCCCCCCTTCTTGGCGGCCTCCGCGTACTTCGTACCGGCCTCGTCGTGCTTCCCGGCCTTGTGAAGGGCCCACGCCTCTCGGGCCAGGACCTTGACGCTCGCGGCCATCTTGCCGGCTCGCTTCCGGAATGCCTTGTCGATCTGTGCCTGCAAGGTTGGACACTCGTTGGCCAGAACAGGGCTGGCCGCGAAGCCCAGCAGCAACGCAAGTGCCACCAGGAGCTTCATACGTCACCCCTTCCTTACACGTCGAGCGCCGATGTTTCCCACTTGCCAACGGAGTCCGGGGGCCCGGCCCGGCGGGGCCCGGGCCCGCGAGCGTCGCGGTCCGGCCCTGGCTCATCGCTCGGCGGATGCCATGCCCGGCCGCGCGCCAACCGGCGCCTCCCCGACCACCCCGGCGGCTTCGGCGCGCCGGAGCTCGCGCTCGCGGAGCCAGTAGAAGATGACCGGGGTCACGATGAGCACGAGGGCGAGCGAGCTGACCATGCCACCCAGCACCGGCGTGGCCAGCGGCTTCATCACTTCCGCGCCCGTCGAGTGGCTCCACATGATGGGCATCAGGCTGGCCACGACCGTCGACACCGTCATCACCTTCGGGCGGAGGCGGAGCAACGCGCCTTCCTTCACCGCC